>NZ_JBQHWJ010000043.1:0-21263 GCF_052064035.1 Bulleidia sp. HCP3S3_C9
GTATTATTGTTTCAGCTAACCGGTCAAGATCAGCAGATTCAATTTTACGACTGGTACTTTTTAATTTCATTCTTCCTTTCCACTTCCTCATTTACATGTTACAGGAAGCTCAACTTTACAGGTAAATCATACTCACTTCTTCTGTTTTCTCTGTCCGTTTTTGTGGACTATCAACTAATTCTTTAAAAAGAGCGTTATAAGAAAAAAACAGAAGGGGATATCCCTTCTGCTTTAGTCAAAGTCAAATAACATTTCTTCGTATAATGGCAGTTTATAGAAATTACGTGAAGCAATCTGTTCATAACGGTCAATGTATTTACGAAGTTCTAACATTGCAGGAACGACTGTATAGTAGATTTTCTTTCCACATTCAAAGTCATCACCAGTTTCATTGGCTTCTTTCCAGAGTGTTGTCATTTTTTCTGTTGCACTGTATGTGTTATCAATGAGTTCAGATAACTGATCCATTCTTGTTTCAAAGAATTTAGGACATTTCTTTGCTTTTGATGCAGCTTCAGCATAGAAATCAAATTCAGCACTCATTGCTGGAAGAACATCTTTTCTGCCCATTTCAATCAATGTTCTTACTTCAATATCCATCATACGATCATATTGTTCTGCCATGATGAGTCGATTCGCATGAAGTTCCTTTTCAGAATAAACACCATTGCTTGTAAATAAATGAATGACTTTAGGATCTTTTAAGATCTCTGTTGCTTCAATGTAGCTGCTGACGTTTGGAAGACCTCTTCTAGCAGCTTCCTTTTCCCATTCTTTAGAATAGCCATCTCCAGAGAATAAGATACGCTTATGTTCATGAATCAACTGACGGCAGATATCTAATGCCTTTTCACGAATATCTGCTAAATATTTGATGCCTTCTAACTGATCTGCAATATCATTCAGGCTTTCTGCCATGATTGTATTCAATACTGTATTTGTAAAGGAAGCAGACATACTTGATCCAAGCATTCTGAATTCAAATTTGTTGCCAGTGAATGCAACAGGGGAAGTTCTGTTACGGTCTGCATTATCATGTGGAATATAGGATAGACCACTGACAGGGTTGAATTCTGTATTTTCTTCTTTGGAAGTTTTGATTTTCTGGTTTGTATAGATAGAATACAGAATATCTTCAATATAAGAGCCAAGGTAAATAGAGATGATTGCTGGTGGAGCTTCATCAGCACCTAGACGATGGTCATTTCCACAACAGGATGCAGAAAGTCTTAATAGAACAGGATATTCATCAACTGCACGGATAAATGCACTGATGAATGTCAAGAAACGAATATTTTCTGCTGGTTTTTTACCTGGATCAAATAAGTTTTGACCATTGTCAGTAATAATAGAATAGTTATTGTGTTTACCAGAACCATTGATGCCTTCAAATGGTTTTTCATGTAAAAGACAGGCAAAACCATATTTCTTGGCAGTCTTTCTTAAAATATCCATTGTCAGCTGGTTCTGATCAACTGCGATATTTCCTTTTGAGAAAATAGGTGCAAGTTCAAATTGTCCTGGAGCAACTTCATTATGTTCAGTCTTTGCATAGATGCCAAGTTTCCATAGCTCTTCATTGATTTCTTTCATGAATGCCTGTACTCTTGGTGGAATTGCACCAAAGTAATGGTCATCTAATTCCTGACGTTTTGTTGAAGGTGTACCGAACAGGGTTCTTCCACAGAGTTTTAAATCTAAACGTCTCTGGAAATATTTTAAGTCAATTAAGAAGTATTCTTGTTCTAAGCCGACGGAGATATCACAGCTCTTGACTTCTTTATCTCCTAATAAATTAACAACACGTGTTGCGGCTTTTGAAAGTACTTGTAAAGATTTGAGGAGTGGTTCTTTTCGATCTAATGCTTCACCATTGTAGGATACGAATACTGTAGGAATGCATAATACATTGTCTTTAATGAAGACAGGGGAAGTAACATCCCAATATGTATAGCCTCTTGCTTCGAATGTAGCTCTTAAACCACCGGATGGGAAACTGGATGCATCTGGTTCACCTTTGATTAGCATTTTTCCAGAGAATCTTGAGATTGGCTGTCCGTTTGCACCTGGTTCAATGAATGCGTCATGCTTTTCAGCTGTGCCGCCTGTTAAAGGCTGGAACCAGTGAGTGAAATGTGTTGCGCCATGTTCCATTGCCCAACGCTTCATCGCATGAGCAATTGCATCTGCAGTTTGACGGTCAAGCTGTTCTTCATTTGCTTCTGTTGCTTTCCAGGAATCATAGACTGGTCTAGGAAGTCTTTCTTCCATTTCAACTTCAGTAAATACGAGTGATCCAAAATCTTTGTAAGTATTTTCCATGAAAATTCTCCTTTTCCATAAAAATTTTAAAGAAAAGATTGGATTTTTTCAATAATTTTAGAAAAAAATACAAAAAAATATAAAAAAAGCAGAAATTTTCTGCTTTTGATTAGAAATTTATGTTTTCGTAACCGAATGGTGTAGATTCAAGTAATTTTACTGATCTAACTTCTTCAACTTCATCAATCAAGATTGCCTGAACACCTTCTGAAATATCTGAACTAGCCATTAAACATCCAGCACATGCACCTGTCATTGTGACAGTCACGACACCATCCTGGAAATCTACAAATTCGACATCACCGCCATCAGCCTGTAAATAAGGACGAATCTTATTAAGTGTATGATTGATACGACGAATGAGATCTTCTCTTGCGGGCGTTTCAGCATTTAACATTGCTTCCTTGTTTTCTTCACTTACTTCTGTAGAGTTATTTTCAGGAGCTGGAATCTCATGACCTTTAATATTGTCTTCGATTTGCTTGTTGATTCTTTCTTCTTCACTCATGTTTATGCCTCTTTTCAGAGAATAGTTTACCAAATTATGAGTGGCATGCAACTGATATGATTTTGAATGTGCTATACTTAACCGTGGAGAAACATATGAAGTATAAAACAGGAATGATTGTTGAAGGAAAAGTAACTGGCATTCAGCCATATGGTGCATTTGTGAATTTAGATAGTCAAAATGCCGGTTTGATTCATATTTCTGAAATTAGTGATGGCTTTGTCAAAGATATCAGTAAATATGTACAGGTTGGAGATCATGTCAAAGTGAAAATCATTGATTTTGACAAGAAGCATCATCAGGCACGTTTATCTTTAAAAGCATTGAGTAAGCCAAGAGTCAGAAAAGCAAGAAGACAACATGTCTATCAGGCACCATCTTTACCATCGATGAAGCTGGGATTTCAATCTATTGCTTCACATATGGATGCATGGGTGAAAGAAGCGGAAGTTAATATTTTACAAAAATAATGAAAGGGCAAGATGCTCTTTTTATTATGCCTTTTATTTAATTTCTATGTATTTAAATCAATAGCATGCTATTGACAGTGTGCTATTGAAATGCTATATTTTGCATCGAGGTGGTTATGGTAAAAATAGTAGATATCGGATTTCGTATCAAAAAAATAGATGATTTACTGTGCAAAAAAGCAGATGAAACGATGCAGAAGATGGGCGTGACATTTTCACAGCATCATACACTTGTTTATTTGCATCATCAGAAAAATCAGATATCGTCATTGAAGAATATGGAACATCATTTTCATGTTTCACAGGCAACAATGGCAGGGATTGTAAAACGGTTAGAAGAAAAGAAACTGGTCGATGCATTTACTTCAGAAAATGATAAACGTGTCAAGATGGTTGTGCTGACAGAAAAAGGGGAAGAGATTTGTCAGAAAAGCAGAGCCTTGATGCAGAAGAGTGAAATGAAAATGCGTTCTTTGTATTCAGAAGAAGAGATGGAGCAGTTTGATATCTATCTCGATCGTCTATTAGAACAATTGAATCAGGAGGAAAAATAATGTTAAAAACATTCAAAGCTTGTATTGGACAATACAAAAAAGCAACGATCTTAACACCAATCTTTACTTCATTAGAAGTATTGATGGAAGTATTGATTCCTTTTATTACAGCTTCATTAATTGATAAAGGAATTAACAGTGGAGATATGTCAGCTGTTATCAAATATGGACTCATAATGCTTTTATTAGCATTTGTTTCTTTATTTTGTGGATTCATGAGTGGAAAATATTCTGCAGAAGCTTCTACAGGATTTGCGGCAAATCTAAGAGAAAAGATGTACAAGAATATTCAAACATACTCATTCTCAAATATTGATAAATTCTCAACAGCTGGACTTGTTACAAGACTGACAACAGACGTAACAAATGTACAGAATGCATTTATGATGATCATTCGTATGGCAATTCGGCCACCACTGATGCTGACAATGTCAATTATCATGTGTTTATCAATTTCACCATCACTTTCTATGGTATTCTTAGTCGCAATTGTTTTTTTAGCAACGATGATTATTTCTATTCTTCCACGTGTTAATAAAGTGTTCTCAGAAACATTTTCAAAATATGATGATTTAAACGCAGAAGTACAGGAAAACGTTACAGGTATCAGAGTTGTAAAATCCTATGTGCGTGAAGAGTATGAAAAGCAGAAATTCTCTAAAGCTGCGAATACGCTTAGAAAATTATTTGAAAAGGCAGAAGGTATGATGGCACTTGTCAGCCCAATCATGAATCTTGCTGTGTATGGCTGTATCGTAGCATTGAGCTGGTTTGGTGCACATCAGATTGTTGGTGGAACATTAACAACCGGTCAATTGACATCTATGTTCTCTTATATCATGGCAATTTTAATGTCATTGATGATGTTAAGTATGGTCATCGTTATGATTACAATGTCATTTGCTTCCGCAAAGAGAATTGATGCGGTAATCAATGAAGTAGCTGATATTCAAAATCCTGAACAGCCTGTGATGGAAGTTGTAGATGGTTCCATTGATTTTGATCATGTGAATTTCTCTTATGCTTCTGGCAGTGGAGAAAATGTGTTGAATGATATCGATTTACATATTCATTCTGGTGAAACGATTGGTATCATTGGTGGAACAGGTTCTGGCAAGAGTACATTTGTTTCTTTGATTTCTCGTTTGTATGATGTTACGAAAGGTGATGTCAAAGTTGGTGGAGTCAATGTGAAAGACTATGATATCGATACACTGCGTAATGAAGTATCTGTTGTTCTTCAAAAGAACGTTCTATTTTCTGGTACTGTCTTAGAAAACTTGAGATGGGGCAATGAAAATGCGAGTGAAGAAGAATGCTGGAAGGCATGTGAACTTGCATGTGCGGATGAATTCTTGAAAAAGAATCCAGATGGATTGCAGGCACGTGTTGAGCAGGGTGGTAATAACTTCTCTGGTGGACAGAAACAGCGTTTATGTATTGCTAGAGCACTGTTGAAATCACCAAAAGTATTGATTCTTGATGACTCTACAAGTGCTGTTGATACCGCAACGGATGCAAAAATTCAAAATGCATTCCAGACAGAAATTCCTGATACAACAAAGATCATTATTTCTCAAAGAATTTCTTCTGTGAAAAATGCTGATCGTATTATTGTGATTGATAATGGTAAGATTTCTGGATTTGATTCTCATGAAAACTTATTGAAGACAAATACAATCTACCGTGAAATTGAAGAAGCACAGAATAAAGCTGGTGGCGATTTTGATAAGCCACAGATGGACTAGGAGGTGAAATGGTATGCCAAGAGGACAAATGAGACCTGTAAAAAAAGTGAAAAAGGGTACTTTTACTCGTGTTGTTAAATACATGTTCCAAGATTACATGCCACAGATGATCTTAGTTGTTGCCTGTATCTTTATTTCTGTATTCTGTACGTTACAAGGAACGTTATTCCAGAAGACATTGATTGACTCCTATATTCTTCCAATGCTGAAGAGTGGTTCTACAGATTTTACACCACTTGCTTCTGCAATTCTGAAACTGATTGGAATTCTATCTGTTGGTATTTTAGCTAGTTTCCTCTATAACAGAATCATGGTAACTGTATCACAGGGAACAATGGAAAAGATGCGTGAAGAAATCTTCTCACATATGGAAACTTTACCAATTCGTTATTTTGATACACATTCTCATGGAGATATCATGTCTGTTTATACAAACGATGTTGATACAATGCGACAAGTCATTTCACAGACAATTCCAAATGTGATTTCTTCATCCATTACAATCATTTCTTCTTTTGTATCTATGATTCTTTTATCCATTCCACTGACACTTGTTTCATTAATGATGATTGGATTAATGATGATCGTAGTAATGAAAATTGGCGGAAAATCTTCTAAATACTTCATGGAACAGCAGAAATCCTTAGGACAGCTGAATGGATATGTAGAAGAAATGATCCAGGGTGTTAAGGTAGTTAAAGTATTCTGCCATGAAAAAGAATCTGTGGAAGGATTTGAAAAGAACAATGAACAATTAAGAGTTAGCGCAAATAATGCAAACAAGTTTGCAAATATTATGATGCCTATTATGGGAAATCTAGGTAATATTTCCTATGTATTGATTGCGGTCGTTGGTGCCGGGTTATCTTTGAGTGGATTAACAGGATTGACACTTGGTACACTTGTATCATTCCTGACATTGAATAAGAACTTTACAATGCCAGTCACACAGATTTCCCAACAGGTTAATGCGGTTGCTGCAGCAATGGCAGGTGCAGAAAGAATCTTTGATCTGTTAGATGAAAAGAGTGAAGATGATGATGGATATGTGACGCTTGTCAATGCAGTTGAAGATGCAGATGGAACACTGCATGAAGCAGATCACAGAACAGGTGTATGGGCTTGGAAGCATCCGCATCAGGCAGATGGTACGATTACATATCGAAAGCTTGAAGGAAAGATTACAATGGATGATGTTGATTTCTCATATGATGGAAAGAAAACAGTACTTCATAATGTAACGCTGTATGGCATGCCTGGTGAAAAGATTGCCTTTGTTGGATCTACTGGTGCTGGTAAAACAACAATTACAAATCTGATCAACCGTTTCTATGATATTGAAGATGGAAAAATCAGATATGATGATATCAATATCAACAAGATCAAGAAATCTTCTCTTAGAAGATCTTTGGGTATTGTTTTACAGGATACGCATCTGTTTACAGGAACAATCATGGATAATATCCGTTATGGAAGACTCGATGCAACGGATGAAGAATGTATTGCAGCAGCTAAGCTTGCAAATGCAGATGGCTTTATCAGAAGACTTCCAAATGGATATCAGACAGAAATCAATTCTGATGGTGGTACCCTTTCTCAAGGGGAAAGACAGTTGTTGTCTATTGCTAGAGCTGCAGTAGCAGATGCTCCAGCAATGATTCTCGATGAAGCAACTTCATCCATCGATACAAGAACAGAATCTCTTGTACAGAAGGGGATGGATGCATTGATGAATGGAAGAACAACATTTGTGATTGCCCATCGATTATCTACTGTTCAGAACTCTGACTGTATTATGGTACTTGAAAATGGAAGAATCATTGAACGTGGCAATCATGATGAATTGATTGCAAAGAAGGGTAGATATTATCAGTTGTATACTGGAAATGCAATTGGAGAAGAATAACTGCACGAATTTCGTGCAGTTTTGCTTTATAATGGAAACATGTTAGAAATATTTTGTGCAATATATCCAGAAGCAAAGCCATTGATTGAAACGTTTCATCTAAAGAAAGAAAGGAATACTGTATTTGATCAATTCAGTAATGAAGAACATACAATACGCTGTACATTAACAGGTGTTGGAAAAGAAAATGCAACTGCTGCGGTAACAATGACATTAATGCATTCTTCGCATCCATTTGTTCTATCCTATGGATGCAGTGCGTATTTAGATCAAGAAGCAACAGGTTTATTTCAGGCGTGTTCAATCTGTGATATTGATACGGGAATTGCGTATTATCCTGACCTATTGATTGCAACAGATTGTAAAGAATGTGGCTTTTTTACAGGGAGTCAATTATTGCAGGATGATATCAATCCAAGAAGCACATTACCTGTGCCATTTGATTTAAAAGTATATTTAGAAAGCATGCATTGTAAATATCCATCCTATTATTTATATGACATGGAATCCAGTGCAGTCTATCAAAGTGCGAATCGCTTTGTGGGACCTCATGAAATGATGTTTCTTCGCTATACAACGGATCAGGATGCAAGAAGTATTCATGCAGATGAAGTGTATAGAAGATCAAAAGAAAATATTCCGGTTTTAGAACAAATCATCCAAAAGATTTTTGTATTTCATGAAGAAGAAAAAAAAGAAATGGATGCGGTGGTACAACAGTTCAAAGACAAGATTCACGCCTCAACAACGCAGGTAAATCAGATTGATCAGATCGTTATGTATTGTATGAGTGCAGAGATTGATTATGTATCGATTCTGCATGAACTTTTAAAACAGGATATTCAAGAAAAAGAAGATGGAAAGAGAGTATTGAATGCATTTCAAAGAAGATGTTGTGGTGAATAAATTCTCACATATTTATATTGAAGAAGAGATGAAAGATAATGCGATGACAAAAAAGATAGCATCGTTTTTTCCGCATGCTTCAAAAATTATCATTCATGATTATCGTGATGTATTTAATCGCAGGAAGCAGTCGCATGCACATCAGAAATCTTCACAGAATCTGATTCTCGCTAAAAAAAAGAATGATTTTCTATATCCAGCTTCTCCAGTATGTCAATCGTTTGATTATGCAAATATCTATTACACAACGACAATGATGAATTGTATTTACGATTGTGAATACTGTTTCTTGAAAGGAATGTATCCTTCTGGCAATTTAGTGATATTTGTGAATATTGAAGATTTTCTGAATGAAATCGAAAATCGTTTGAAACAACATTCCATATATTTATGTGTATCTTATGATACGGATATGCTTGCATTAGAACCAATCACGCAATATGCAAAAATCTTGAGTGAATTTACAGAAAAACATCCTTCTCTTTGTATTGAAATACGGACAAAAGGAACATATTCGCAAGACTGGAAGAATGTATGTGTGAGTGAGCGTGTGATTTTAGCTTTTACGCTTTCTCCAGAATATGTCATATCTCACTATGAACATGGAACGCCACCATTAACAAAGAGAATTGCAATGATCCAGGAAGCAATGAAGATGGGATATCCTGTACGTTTATGTTTTGATCCGATTATTGCTTTTCAGGGATATGAAAAAGAATATTTAGAAATGGTACGACTTGTAAAAGAAAGTATTGATCTGAAACGAGTAAAAGACATCAGTATTGGCTCTTTTCGTATATCCAGGAATTATCTGAAAGATATGCGAAAGCAATATCCAGACAGCAGTGTTTTGCAATATCCATATGTTTGTGATCATGGATTCTATCATCTAAGAGATGATATCCAAAAAAAAGTTGAACATACGGTCTTAGATGCACTGGATGAAGTCAAAGATAAGATTTATCAATGGGAGTGTTAATAAATGAAAACAGCAATCGTAACAGGTGCATCTTCAGGTATTGGAAAAGCCATTGCGGAAGTACTTGTAAAAAACGGGTATGAAG
Organism: Bulleidia sp. HCP3S3_C9; assembly: GCF_052064035.1. Lineage (NCBI taxonomy): Bacteria > Bacillati > Bacillota > Erysipelotrichia > Erysipelotrichales > Erysipelotrichaceae > Bulleidia > Bulleidia sp. HCP3S3_C9. Next base: position 9,479 of record NZ_JBQHWJ010000043.1, read on the forward strand.
TATATGGCATTGGAAGAAACTTTACAGAAGATGTAAGATTTCATGCAATTGTATGCGACTTATTAGATGAAAAGCAGTATCAGGCAATGATGCTCTCATTACCGAAAGAAATTGATGTACTGGTGAATAATGCAGGATGTGCATATTATGGAATGCATGAAACAATGAGTGACGTTAAAATTCATGAGATGATCAAACTGAATCTGGAGATTCCAGAAAGAATGAGTCAGCACTATATTAGAGCATTGCGTCTTAGACAAGGGATGATGATTAATGTTGCAAGTATAACAGGAACACACTCGTCACCACATGCTGCGTGCTATGCAAGCACAAAAGCAGCTATGATTTCTTTTTCAAATTCTATATTTGAAGAAAATCGAAAACATGGTGTCAAGGTAACGTGTTTGATTCCAGATATGACGGAAACAAATCTATATCGAAATGCGGATTTTAAAGCAGATGAGAATGATGGATGTTGTCTGTATCCGATGGATATTGCCAATGTTGTTGAACAGATTCTCTCGCAAAGAAATGGAATTGTCGCAAAGGAAATCATTATTCAGCCACAATTTCACCGCATTCAAAAGAAGAAATAGACAGTGTAAAGTCAACAGTGTCTATTTTTTTAATCATTTTTAAGAAAAAATGTATTTCTTGAAAATGTTGTATTTTATCAGTGAAAAATAAAATTCTTACAGATAGAAGCGTTCATGTAGTATCTGTAAGTGCGTTTATACGTATGTTATAATAATGCAAGAAATTAAAAAAGGAGCGTGATCCTCTTGTCTATATATTCATTTGGTTTAACATTTTCAAATATTCGTTCATTCATTGTAATGCTGCTAGACATCTTTGTGATGTGGTTTATTTTTTTCTATGCATTGAAAATTGTTCGTTCAAATCAAAGAACAATTCAGATCTTTAAAGGTATTATCCTTGTCATTGTCATCGATGCATTAGCGAAACTGCTTGGATTAAAATCACTGGAATATCTGGCAGATATGTTTATCAACTATGGATTTCTGGCAATTATTATTATCTTTCAGCCAGAAATTCGTTCATTGCTTGAAAAGATTGGGCAATCCAATATTTTTTCTCGTATGACAACATTGACAGGAAATGAAAAGGAAAATCTTGTAGATCAGATCGTTACTGCAGTTATGCTTTTAAGTAAGGATCAGACAGGTGCTTTGATTTCCATTGAAGAAAGTCAGTCACTGGATGCATATGTTGCGACAGGAACAAAACTGAATTCTGATGTAACGGCAGAATTATTAACATCCATCTTTGTTACAAGTACGCCATTGCATGATGGTGCAGTCATTATCCAGGGGGATAAGATTGCTTGTGCTTCTGCATATTTCCCACCAACAAATGCAGATCTTCCTTCACGCTTTGGTGCGCGTCATAGAGCTGCCATTGGTTTTTCTGAAGTTACAGATGCGGTAACAATCGTTGTTTCAGAAGAAACAGGTGCAGTATCCATCACAGAAGGTGGAAAGATTATTCCTATCAAGGATAGAAAATCACTAAGGGAATACTTATATAAAGCAATTGTTTCCAATAACAATGATAAGTCACCAAAGAAACCAAATGGTGATGAAGAAGATACACGTGGCATTCTTTCTATGTTGAAAGTAAAGAAGCAGTCTGCACCTCAAGAAAATGTACGTGAAGATATCATTCATGATGAAGTACAGAAAGATGTACAGATGATTCATCAGTTAGCAGATGAAGAAGCTAAGGCAGCAGAAATTAAACTGCCACATAAGAAAAAACGCCCAGCACCATCTTATCCTTCACAGGAAAGAAAGATAGTTCCTCAACAGGTAACAACACAAGCAAAAGTACAGCCAGTTGCGAAAATGACACCTGAAGAAGTCAAAGCAGCGCGTGAGAATGCATATAACCAGTATAAGGTTCAAAAAGAAACGAAGATTACACCAATCTTAAATGAAGAAGATCGTCAATTTGATACAAGCAAATTAGACATTTCTAAGATCGTTGGTTTTAATCATGAATTGGAAAAAGAATTTAAAATGGTTGAAAAGCTCGACAACACATCCAAGAATGATTCTAAAGGAGGTGATCGAGAATGAGTAAAAAGAATACAAATTTAGAAAATAAAACAGAACGTGCAAATCGTATTGCAGAACAATCTAAAAAAGTGAAAAGAACATATGAAAAAATGGAAGATTTTCTATTTAGAGTATTACGTGCCTTCTCAACATTTCTTGATAAAGTTCTCTTCAATGAAAAATATAGTAAGGTAGTTTCATTGGTTCTTGCGGTTCTGTTATATGCAATTGTTAACTACAATGCATTATCTACTTCCTTCCAGTCATCATTACGTTATTCTAAAACGTTATCTGATGTAACGGTTCTGGCAAAATATAACTCTGATACTTTTGAAATTTCAGGATTGCCTGAAAAGGTAGATGTTATTTTGACGGGTGATGCCGCAAATGTAACTTCTGCCGCAAATGCAGAAAATGGTACAGTTATCTGTGATCTTGATGGATTAACAGAAGGAGAACATGAAATTAAACTGACAACAGAAGGATATGGCAACAATGTCAATGTTGTGGTGAATCCTACAAATGTTAATGTTGTGATGAAGAAGAAGACAACGCGTCAGTTTGATATTTCCTATGACTTTATCAATCAGGATAAGATGGAACAGATTTATTCTGCAGGTACACCTGAATTTGAATATACAAAGATCAATGTACGTGCTTCCAAGGATACATTAGATTCGATTGCGTTTGTTAAGGCATTGATTGATGTCAGTGGACAATCGGCAGATTTTGAACAGGATGCAGTACTTGTTGCATATGATTCTAGTGGTAAACCAGTGAATGCTGATATTGTTCCAAATACAGTACATGTGAAAGTACCAGTGACTTCTCCAAATAAATCTGTCAATATTCAAGTACAGGTCAGTGGTGAAGTTCCAGATGGAAAAGCAATTGATTCTATTACAATGGATCAGCAGACAGTAACAATCTATGGTTCAGAAACAACACTTGCGAATATTGATCAGGTCGTAGTTACATTAGATGCAGGTACATTGACAAAGGATTCTACTGTATTACGTCCAATTGTTTTACCTGCTGGTGTAACAAGTGCGACAAATACACAAGTAACAATGAATATTACGCTTGCTGATGCGGAAGAAAAAACAATTGATGATATTCCAATCAATGTCATTAACAATAACAAGCATTACAAGGCATCTCAGCCAGATAATAAGACAACAACATCTGTAACTGTAAAAGGTACAAAGAATAATATTGATAAATTAGCTGCAGATGATATCAACGTATATATTGATATGAAAGATGTTCAGCCTGGCTTGCAGAAATTTGCATTGCAGATTGAACAGCCAAAGGATGGATTTGTTGTATATACATTGAATGAATCAGAATATGAATTAAATGTTTTAGGTGAAACAAGTGACGCAGACCAGAGCGAAGGGGGAAATGTTAATAATGACTAAATATTTCGGAACAGATGGAATTCGTGGAAAAGCAAATGAAACTTTGACAGCGGATAGAGCATTTCAGGTAGGCAGATATCTAGGCTACTATTATTCAAAAGAAGGGAAGAAAAAAATTGTCATCGGAAAGGATACAAGACTTTCCAGTGATATGCTTGAAAATGCTTTGGCAGCTGGTATTGCTTCACAAGGATGTGACGCATATCTTGTCGGATACTGTCCAACACCGGCAATCTGCTATCTGACACACAATGAAGATTTTGAATGTGGTGCAATGATTTCTGCATCTCATAATCCATTCTATGATAATGGAATCAAGGTATTCTCTAAGGATGGTATTAAGCTGACGAGTGATGTAGAAGATCTGATTGAAGACTACATTGATGGTAAAGTTACACTGGATTACGCTACAGGAGAAGCAATTGGAAAAATTATTCCATATGAAAGAGGCATTGAAAACTATTTGAACTTTGTCTGCGAAGAGTTTGATATTGATCTGCATGGTGTGAATATCGCAATGGATTGTGCCAATGGTTCTGCAAGTGTAACGGCAGAAAGAGCACTCAAGATGCTTGGGGCAAATGTATATGCAATGCATAATGAACCAAATGGTATCAACATCAATACACAGGCAGGTTCAACACACCCACAGTTATTCCAGCAGTATATGAGAGAACATGAGGGTGAATATGATCTTGGATTGACATTTGATGGAGACGCAGACCGTCAGATCCTTGTTCGTCCAAATGGAGAACTTGTAGATGGTGACTACATGCTTTATATTCTGGGCAGATACTACAAAGATCAGAATACATTGACAGGCAATACAATCGTTACAACTGTTATGGCAAATCTTGGTTTGTGGAAAGCAATGGAAAGAGACGGCATCAACGTTGAAAAGACACAGGTCGGTGACAAGTATGTGTATGAACAGATGTGCAGACATGGATATATTGTTGGTGGAGAACAGTCAGGACATATTATCCTAAAGCATCACGCAACAACAGGAGATGGCTTGATGACAGCCTTGTCTATTCTGAAAGTCATGAAGAGAACAGGCAAGACAATTGATGAGCTTTGTGAAGGGTTGACAATCTATCCACAGCTGTTAGTGAATGTCAAGGTTGTAGATAAGACACAGGTATTGCATGATGAAGAAATCAATGCAGCAATTGCATCTGTAGAAAAACAACTGCATGGCAATGGAAGAGTCCTTGTCAGACCAAGTGGAACAGAACCATTACTAAGAGTCATGGCAGAAGCAGAAACAGATGAAATCTGTGATCGTGTCGTTGGCAAGATTGCGAGATTGATTCAGAGTAAATATGGAGTAGAAGAAGAGTCATAATGATTCTTCTTTTCTTTTGAAAGTAATTAATTGCTTAAGTTTACTTAGCAGTGATATCATTGCTGAGCGGGGAAAATCAGGAGATTCATTACTGTCACTTTATCACTGTTTGCAGTCATAACAACATTAAGTGGCTGTGAAAGAACAAAACAGACATCACAAAAAAACTTGTTGAAAAAATGGGTGGGAATATCACATTTGAAAGTAAATCTGGAGTTGGTACTACTTTTGTTATCACAATTCCTTTTAAAATCAATTCAGAAATTGAGCAGTGTGAAGATACACAGGAATTTTCTTTGCATGCACTCGATGGCTTCAATATTCTGCTTGTGGAAGATAATGAATTGAATATGGAAATTGCAGAATTCAGTCTTCAAAATGCTGGTGCAAAGATTACGAAAGCATGGAATGGTCAGGAAGCTGTAGAAATCTTTCAGGCAAGTTTAATTGGTGATTTTGATGTAATCTTAAAGGATGTGATGATGCCAGTCATGGATGGGTATGAAGCAGCCAAGACAATCCGAGCACTTTCCAGAGAAGATGCAAAAACAATTCCAATCATCGCAATGACAGCGAATGCATTTTCTGAAGATAAGATCAAAGCAGAAGAAGCTGGTATGAATGAACATATCGCAAAACCAATTAATATGAAACTTCTGATTCGCATTGCATCAAAACTTGTGAATCATACATAGCAGTTGCTGCAGGTGCTTTTATGTACCTGCTTTTTGTTAATCCTAAGATTCTTCGCTTTATTCAAAGGAAAGCAAGTGTTAAAATATGCTTAAGGTGATCAATATGAAAAAAGTTATTACAATTGTTGAAGATGAAAAAGATCTAAATGAATTAGTGAAAAGATATTTAGAAAGAGAAGGGTATGAAGTACGTTCCTATTTGACATACGATGAAGCTTCTCAACATACAAATGACGATGATGTTCATCTTTGGATATTAGATATTATGTTAGGAGACAAGAGTGGTTTTGATTTAATTGAAGAAATTCGTCAGAATGATTCACAGGTTCCTGTTATTTTTATGTCCGCAAGAGATAAAGAATTTGATCGTATCATTGGTTTAGAAAAGGGAAGTGATGATTATATTACGAAACCATTTTCTCCTAAAGAACTGGTGCTGCGTGTCAATAATCTGATTCGTAGAGTATATCGAGAAGAAGATACTAAAATCAGTATTGACGGGTATGAAATTGATGAAACACAAAGAATGGTATTCCATGATAAAGAAAAGATTGATTTAACAACAAAGGAATTTGATTTATTAATGTTGTTTGTGAATAATCGTGGTACTGCTTTCCCTCGTGAAGCAATTTTATCTAAAGTATGGGAAGCAAATTATTTTGGAAGTGACCGTGTTGTTGATGATACGCTAAGACGTTTGAGAAAGAAGATGCCTGATCTATCCATTCAAACAATCTATGGTTTTGGGTATAGACTTGGATGAAACGTTTTCGATTATGGGTGCGTGAACTATCCCTGCTGCAGCAGATCTTATGTATTATCTTCATGTTTGTTGCGGTATTTGTGGGTTTTCTGTTTTTCTTTATTACTCCCGCAATAGATCGTTTCTCTGAAACGGAAATCTTTGAACAGCTGCATGCTTCACAAAGTCCTATCATTGACTATATCAATGAACATCCTAGTGAAGAAGAAGTTGCTTATGGACTGGATGATTCTATCATTCAGTTAATGTATGATCCAAAAGATGATCAGATTGATATCTTACGCAATGATGTGCTTTCTGAGAAGGTATTAGATCAAATTAAAATAGAAGCAAGAAATGCAAAGTCAGGCACACAGGATTATTCGCTGGAGACAGATGCAAAAGAGCAGCCAGGTGAAAAATATTTATATTCCATTACGCTTTTAAAAGACGGTAGAGAATTGATTTCTGTGATTGCAGATACATATCGTGTTTCCATTCGAAAATCTTTGATTTCAGGCGTTGTCATGATGAATATTCTTGTGATGAGTGTATTGCTTGCTCTGTTGTTATTCTGGGTAGGAACGTTTATCTATCCTTTGCAGCAGATTAAGAATTATATTCAAAAGATTAAAAATGATGAACCAGCAACATTGAATGTGAAAAGAAATGATGAAATTGGTGAAGTTGCGGAAGCTTTGACAGAAATGGAAAAAGCATTACAAAAGCAGAATCGTGAAAAAGAAGAAATGATTCAGAATATTTCTCATGATTTAAAGACACCAATTGCGACAATCAAATCGTATTCAGAAGCTATCAAAGATGGTATTTATCCATATGATACATTAGAGAAATCCATTGATGTTATTATTGAACATGCAACGCGTCTGGAAAAGAAAGTAAAAAGTTTGATTATTTTGAACAAGATGGGATATCTGTTAGATAAATGCGAAGAAGGCAATCATCTTAATATGAATGAGGTCATTGCTAAAGTAATCCTTTCATTAAAAGTTGTTCGACCAGAAATTGAAATTATTTCTTATTGTGAAGATAATGTATTATTTCATGGAGAAGAAGAACCATGGCGTATCGCAGTAGAGAATCTGATTGATAATGCATTACGCTATGCAAGTACAAAAGTTACTGTCGAATTAAAAAACAATGAATTACGTGTCATCAATGATGGAAAACGTATTGAAGAAGATCGTATTCCTACATTGTTTCACCCATATGAAAAAGGTACAGATGGTCAATTTGGTTTAGGCTTATCCATTGTGCATCGTGTATGTACAACATATGGTTACCATGTGGAAGCAGAAAATCTAAGAGAAGGTGCTTGTTTTAGAATCTGGAAAGAGCCAGTGAAAAAAGAATGGTATCATAAAGCATAAATTTACCGTAAAAAGAGGTTCAAGTGTCTTAACGGAATCTCTTTTTTTTTGTAGAATATAGGGGTTATGGTAGAAAATAAAGAAATATATGGTGTAAATACTTCATTTATGGATGAAGGAAATGGAAATGATGTTTTGCTTCTGCATGGATGGGGACAAAATAAAGAAATGATGTCTTTGATCTATGAACATCTGAAAGATCGCTTTCATGTATGGGCAATTGACTTCCCTGGGTTTGGAGAAAGTGAAGATCCTCCAGTTGCGTGGGGTGTTGAAGATTATGAGCTTTTTCTAGAAGATTTTATTAGTAAGAATCATATTGTTAAGCCACTTATTGTTGCACATTCATTTGGATGTCGTGTTGCGATTCGTTACGCTGCGAAAAATCCTGAGAATGTCAGAAAGATGTGTTTGACTGGTGCTGCAGGGATTCGTCCAAAGCACGGACTGGACTGGCAGATCAAGACAAAGGCATACAAAGCAGGAAAATGGTTTTTGAAGGTTACAAATCAGACAGAAAAACTTGAAGAAATGCAAAAGAATGCTGGCAGTGAAGATTATCGTAATGCGAAAGGTATTATGAAGCCTACTTTTGTTAAAGTTGTGAATGATGATGTTTCTGACATATTAAAAGATGTGAAATGTTCAACACTTCTTGTATGGGGTGAATTTGATACAGCAGCACCGCTTTGGATGGGAAAACAGATGGAAAAGGAAATGCCTGATGCTGGCTTAGCTATTTTTGAGAATGATGACCATTGGGCGTACTGGCATCAGCCAGATCGTTTCAATGCAGTATTAGACATATTTTTTAAAGGGGATGAAGCATGAGTATATTAAAAATTCTTTTATTGGTGTGTAGTGTTTGTGCACTTATAATACCAACAAAACATGCATTGCATATTTTCCAGCAGAATCGTTATGAAGTAAAACGATTGAATGAATGGATCAAAGAAAACTTTGCATTCAATGTCAAACATAGTTTGATATCTATCATCATTTGCATTGTGGCATGTGTGTTATCCATCGTACTGAAAAATGAAGGTGGATCGATTGGACAGATCTGTATGCTTATGATCTTGTCAATTGTTCTATATTCAAATGAAAAGAAACAGAACTACATCAAGCCACTTGTTTTTACACCACGTGTGATTCGTCAATGTGTTGTAATGGCGATCTTGTCACTTGTTGTGGTTGTTGTATTCTTATTGAATGATCTAGATCCTTGCATGTGTATCGTTGCATATTTCTTGCCTTGGATCTTGTTATATCCAATGAGTGTGATAACTTCTCCAATAGAAGCAATGATTCGTCAGTCATTTATGAATGATGCAAAGAAAATTCTCGCATCTCATGGAAATCTGATCAAGATTGGTATTACAGGTTCCTTTGGTAAAACAACAACAAAGAACATCATGCAGGCAATGGTATCGGAACAGTTTAATTCCTTGATGACACCTGCTTCTTATAATACACCAATGGGTATTACAAGAACGATTCGTGAAATGCTGAAACCGATTCACCAGGTATTTGTGTGTGAAATGGGTGCTGATCACGTTGGAGATATTGAAGAATTAATGAACTTCGTACATCCATCGATTGGTGTTGTTACTTCTATTGGGCCTCAGCATCTTAATACATTTGGTTCACAAGAGAATATTGTGAATGAAAAAATGAAGATGATTGAAATGCTGCCAGAGGATGGATTTGGTGTATTAAACTATGATAATCCATTCATTCGTAACTATAAGATCAAACATTCTATTCAAACCGTTACATATGGTGTAAAAAGTAAAGATACAGATTATACCGTAGAAGATATTCATTATACACAGACAGGAAGCAGCTTTGTCGTATGCTATAAAGATGAAAGAATTCCTATGGAGACAAAACTGTTAGGTGAATTGAATATCCTGAATATTCTTTCTGCAGTTGCAGTGGCTAGACACTTAGGCGTAGAGTGGAGTGTCATTCAAAGAGCTGTAAAGCAGATGAAGCAAGTAGAGCATCGCTTAGAATTAAAGAAAATCAATGGATATCGATTCATTGATGATGCGTTTAATGCAAATCCTACAGGTTCCAGCATGGCATTAGAAGTATTAGCTATGATGCAAGGAAAGAGAATCATTGTTACTCCAGGTATGATTGATCTTGGAGAAAAACAAAATGAAATCAATGAACACTTTGGTACATTGATGAAGGGAAAAGCAGATATTGTTATCCTTGTTGGCAAGAACCAGACAAAGCCAATCTATGATGGTTTAAAGAAATCAGGCTTTGATATGGATCAAGTCATCGTCTTAGATAAAGTAAAAGAAGCATTTACATACATTTATACGCATGCATCTATAGCAGACACAATTCTATTAGAAAATGATTTGCCAGATGCATTCAATCACTAAAACAATTTATTTCATCTTTTTGTTCAGCGAAAAACAGTGTATACTAGAAAAATCTTAACAAAGTTAGGATATAGTAAGAAAAAGGAAAACATATGGAAAATTTAATTCACGAAGAATGCGGTATTTTTGGAATTTACGATCCAAGTGGCACAAACGATGTTGCCTCAAGTACTTACTACGGATTATTTGCCTTGCAGCATAGAGGGCAGGAATCTTGCGGAATTGCGGTCAATGATAGAGGTGTAATCACATATCACAAAGATGTCGGTCTTGTTCGTGATGTGTTTTCTAAGGAATGTTTAGAAAAACTGGGAAAAGGACAGATTGCGGTTGGTCATACACGTTACTCAACATTTGGTACAGTTAACCAGACAAATGCACAGCCACTCGTTGTTAGACATGTCAAAGGACAGATGGCTGTTGTTCATAATGGTAATTTGACAAATGCACCAGAACTCAGAGAAAAACTTGAATTACAGGGTGCAATTTTCCATACAACAAATGACTCTGAAATCATTGCGTATGAAATCATTCAGGAAAGACTTAAAACATCTTCTATTGAAGAAGCCGTTGAAAATGTTCTTGATGTATTAGAAGGTGCATATTCACTTGTTGTTATGTCTCCTGAAAAGCTTGTTGCGGCACGTGATATGACAGGCTTTAGACCACTTGTTATGGGAGAACTTCCAAATGGAGAAACCGTGTTTGCTTCTGAAACATGTGCATTGGATTCTCTTGGCGCAAAATATGTTAAAGATCTTGCAGCAGGCGAAATTGTTGTTGTAGATAAGAATGGTGTTCGTTCTATTACAAGTCATGTAAAGCCTATCAAGCATATGTGTGTGTTTGAATATATCTATTTTGCTAGACCTGACTCAGTTATGGAAGGTATCAGTGTTCATGAAGCACGTAAGGAAGCAGGTAGAATCCTTTGGAAAGAACATCCAGTAGATGCAGATGTTGTTATTGGTGTTCCTGATTCTGGATTAGATGCTGCTTTAGGTTTTGCGGAAGCAAGTGGAATTCCATATGAAACTGGTTTTTCAAAGAATAAATATATCGCAAGAACATTTATTCAGCCAGCACAGTCTCAAAGAGAAAACTCTGTACGCTTGAAGTTGAATGTGATTGCTTCTGTTGTAAAAGACAAGAGAGTTGTTATGGTAGATGACTCTATTGTTCGTGGTACAACAAGTGCTCGTATTGTTGCTTTAATTAAGGCAGCTGGTGCAAAAGAAGTACATGTACGTATTTCTGCGCCACCATTTATTTCTCCTTGTTACTATGGTACAGATATCGATTCTAAGAAGAATCTGATTGCCTGCAAATATACACAGCAGGAAATCAAAGAACAGATTGGTGCTGATTCCTTAGGATATTTATCTGTTGAAGGTGCAAAGGAAATGGCAAAGAATCCACAATGTGAATTCTGTGTTGGATGCTTTACTGAAAAATATCCTGCACCAATTCCTGTTTCTCAAGAAAAATCACAATTCGAAAAGAAAATTAATGTAAAAGAAGAGGAAAGCGTAGATGAACGTGAAAGAGTTCATGGAGACGCCAAAGAATTCTAATGAAATAGAAAAAGGGGCTGTAACGAGACTGTTGAAAAAGTATCAGTCATAAACGAGATTTAATCAAATTGTTTACAAATTAGAATGAAAACAGGTATATTCACAAATTTCAGAAAAGAATTTGAGGTATATAC
>NZ_JBQHWJ010000044.1:0-20885 GCF_052064035.1 Bulleidia sp. HCP3S3_C9
AGCCTGTCAAGCAATATTTTGCATATTTATGCGTAAATATGAACGATTTGTTCATATCTGAGAAAAATATTTCATTGAAGAAAAAAAGCACTACGCAAGTTAATGCGCAGTACACTTTAGAGATTCAATTGGTTCAATGCCTTAACTTAATGACATTGGATTTGTCTTCCGTCTTTTTCTTTTGCTTGAAACACGATATAATACTCTTTACGGTGTATAAAGAGGGGTTATATGAATCATAGAGATCATTTGGCAAGTAGAATTGGATTTATTATGCTATCAGCAGGATGCGCGATAGGATGTGGAAATGTATGGAAGTTTCCATGGATGTGTGGACAAAATGGTGGTGGCAGTTTTATGCTGCTGTATCTGATTTGTTTGCTGGTTTTAGGTCTTCCTGTTATGATCATGGAATTGAGTGTGGGCAGAGCTTCCCAGGCGAGTCCGTTGTACATGTATCAAAAGCTATCGAAAAAAGATTCCAGATGGGGAATTCTTGGAAAAGTATGCCTTGTTGGTAATTTTTCTTTGATGGCATTCTATACTGTTGTAACTGGATGGATCATTTATTATTTTGTTCAGTTTTTGTTTGGAAATTATATGGATCTTTGCTTTGCATCCATGATTGGTGATCCATTTGTAAATGTATTGTTTTTATTTGTAACACTTGTAGCATCCTTTATCATTCTGAGTTTCAATCTTCAAAATGGTCTGGAAAAGATTACAAAGTATATGATGAGTGCATTGATTGTTCTAATGCTCGTTTTAGCAGGACACAGCTTCTTTCTTTCTGGTGCAAAGGAAGGCTTGTCATTTTATCTAATCCCAAGATTTTCTGAGATTTCAGGTAATACGATCGTCAGTGCGATGAACCAGGCATTCTTTACGTTGTCCGTTGGTATGGGTGGCATGGCAATCTTTGGCAGCTATATTGGGAAAGAAAGATCTTTGATGGGGGAGGCATTAAACATTGTTTTCCTGGATACTTTCGTGGCAATTGTTGCTGGAATCATTATCTTTCCAGCGTGCTTTACATATAACGTTGAAGTCAGTGCTGGTCCTAGCTTGCTGTTTGATACGATGACAACGGTATTTAAAAATATGAGCGGTGGAAGATGGTGGGGAACATTATTCTTTCTGTTTATGGTATTTGCGGCATTATCTACAGTTCTTGGCGTATGTGAAAATATCTTGGCAATGGTTCGTGAAAAGACAGGATGGCAGCGTCCAAAGGGATGTATGGTTTGTGGATCCATTATCTTTGTACTTGCATTAACAACTGCACTTGGATTTAATGTGATTCATTTTCAGCCATTCGCATCTGGTTCAACATGGCTGGATTTCTGGGACTTCCTTGTATCATATCTCATTTTGCCATTGGGGTCTCTTGCACTCGTTATCTTCTGTACGTGGAAGTGTGGATGGGGGTATGAGAATTTTATGAAAGAAGCAAATGCAGGAAAAGGAATCAAGATTCCTTCATGCATGAAATACATCTATTGTTATATTCTTCCAGTATTTATCATTTTTATCTTTGTATATGGAATGATTACATTCCCATGGCATTAAAAAAAATAGAGAACGTTGCGTTCTCTATTTTTACTTGTTTCTGTATACAATTCTACCGTTTGTTAGATCGTATGGTGAAATTTCAACCTTTACTTTATCTCCAGGTAGAATTCTAATGTGATGGATTCTGAGCTTACCTGCGAGTGTAGCACGGATATCCATTCCATTCGTTAGCTTTACTTTGAATGCGTTAGAAGCGATTTCTTCAACGACACCTTCCATCTGGATTGCATCTTCCTTACTCAAGACTGATTCCTCCTTTGTTTTTATTCCTACGAGATAATACCATATTTATGTGTGTTTTGCACACTTTTTATGCATCTTTTGGATGACGTTCTTTATAAGAAGTTTCACATCCACAATAATCCTGTCGATATAAACAATAGTCATCACAGATCTTTTCGGATTTTAGAGCACCATTGGCTTTCTTGAAATCTGATACAAAATATTTCGTATGATCATATTGCTTTTGAAGATTCAAACCAATTTCATTGATTTTCTGAGAATCTTTCTGACGAGAGAATGTCATAACAGTAGTGAAATAATCAAAGTGATTTGTATTTGCATATGCAAATGCATGATTCATTCGCTCTGCATAACAGCCAAAACAGCTTTTCCATCCTTCTGGATCGTTGCTTCGATTTTTTAAAATCGTAGAAGCATACGTATCATAGTCATATGGTTCTACAATTAATGGAATCTCGTCATGCCATCTTTCTTTCAGATATCGTTTTAATTCATTTAAACGATGATCATGTTCTTCTTTTGGCCAGATATTGGAGTTGTTGTACATGATCGTTACATCAAATCCATTTTCCTTTAAGAAATCAATCGGCCAGCATGCACATACAATACAACATACATGAAGTACGATGGAAGGAGAACGATCTGGATGTTCCTTTTTAAAACATTCAATTTCTTTTAAAGATTCTTTGTAGAAATTTCGTTTGTTTGAAGATTTACGAGAGAATATATAATCAAGATATTCCTGCTTATCTTTTTCATTCATTTGTTAGTAACATGCAGTCACCAAATGAGAAGAAACGATATTGTTCTTTGACTGCTTCCTTATATGCATTCATAACATTTTCATATCCAGCTAAGGCACAGATCATCATGATCAGAGTACTCTTAGGCAGGTGGAAGTTTGTCAGCATGCCATCAATTGTATGATACTTGTAGCCTGGATAAATGAACAGCTTTGTTTCTAAGGAGCATTCTTCAAATTTGCCATATACATTCCATACAGATTCCAATGTTCTAACAGATGTTGTACCAATTGCAAAGATTCTTCTGCCTTCTGCTTTTGCCTTGTTCAATGTATCTGCAGCTTCCTTGCTCATCATGCATACTTCTGCGTGCATATCATGATCTTTCACGTGTTCTGTGTCCATTGGTCTAAATGTACCAAGTCCTACATGTAATGTAACGTCTACAATCGTTACCCCCTTTGCACGTAATGCATCAAAGATTTCTTTTGTGAAATGCAGACCAGCAGTAGGGGCAGCAGCACTGCCTTCAATTTTGGAATAGACTGTCTGATAGCGTTCTGGATCATTGAGCTTTTCATGAATGTATGGCGGTAAAGGTACTTCTCCTAACTGATCTAGAATCTCATTGAAGATACCAGTGTAGATCATCTTGAACTTACGTAAGCCCTTATCTCCAATTTCAACGCACTTTGCTTTGAGTCTGCCATCATGGAAAGATACGACAGTATCAATTTTTACGACCTTTGCATTTCCCACAAGACATTCCCAGATATCATCTTCCATTTGTTTAAGGAGTAACAATTCAACATGTGCACCTGTTTCTTCTTTTGTGCCAAATAGACGGGCTGGAATCACACGTGTGTTGTTTCTGACAATGACATCTCCTGCATGGAAATAGTCAACAATATCATAGAAATGCTTATGTTCATATTCACCTGTAGGAATATGCAATACCATCATTCTACTTGTTTTACGATCTTTTAAAGGTGTCTGTGCGATTAATTCTTCTGGCAGATCATAATCAAAATCTGTTGTTTTAATATCATTTAAGTCCATATTAGAATCCTCTTTCATCAAATTTCATTGTTGCAAGCTTCTCTGCTTTAAATTCATTGAAACGATCTTCTTTGATTGCTGTACGCGCATCTTCCATCAATTTAATCAAGAAACGAATGTTATGGATAGAGAATAATCTTGTACCAAAACCTTCATTTGCACGACACAGGTGATTTAAGTATGCACGTGTATAGTTGCGACATGTATAACAGTCGCATTCTTCATCTAGAGGTCTGAAGTCTTCTTTGTATTGAGCTTTACGAATATTGATTCTTCCATGGGAAGTCATCAATGTTCCATGACGTGCAATACGTGTAGGCAGTACACAGTCACACATATCAATATTCATGCTTACTGCATCTAATAAATCGTTGACTGCACCAACACCCATTAAATATCGTGGCTTATCAAATGGAAGTACTTCCTGAGACATCTGTACCATTTTACGGAATGTTTCCTTGTCTTCACCAACAGATGTACCGCCAATGGCGTATCCTGGAAAATCCATTTCGACAAGCTTTTCAGCACAGTAGTGACGGAGATCTTCATATTCACCACCTTGAACAATACCAAAGATACCTTGTTCATCTGGTCTCTTATTGGCATTCTTTCCTCTTTCAGCCCAGCGTAATGTTCTTTCCATACTCTTTTTAGCGTATTCATATGTTGCTGGGAAAGGAATGCATTCATCAAAGCTCATCATGATATCAGCACCAATCTTATTCTGAATCTGGATGCTCTTTTCAGGAGAAAGGAACATCTTATCTCCGTTTAAGATATTTCTGAATTCAACGCCTTCTTCTGTAATCTTGCGTGTTTTGGCAAGAGAGAATACCTGGAAACCACCAGAATCCGTCAGCATTGGTCCAGGGTAGCGCATGAAGTTCTGTACGCCGCCAGCCTTGGCAACGATATCTTCTCCAGGACGCAGCCATAGGTGATAGGTATTGGCAAGTACGATACCACTTCCCATTTCTACAAGTTCTTCTGGGGAAATGAATTTTACAGTTGCCTGTGTACCTACAGGCATAAACATTGGTGTTTCCACATCACCATGTGGTGTATGCAAGATTCCTGTTCTTGCACCTGAGTTTTTATCTATGTGTGTAATCTCAAATGTAATTGGGTTCATTGTTTATTTTTCCTTTTTCAACCTTATAAGTATAACAAATCCTTTTGATATGCACGAGACCACATGATGTTATAATACTATACGTATGAAATCACAAGTCATTAGATGCAGAAATCTGCCAAAAAATCCAAAAACATATGAAAAGATCATCAACGTAAAACCAGTTGGTCTATTGATCGTCACTTTGATCGTTGGTGTTTTAATTACAATATTGAAACCGTATCTTGCAATGAGCGGGATATCCATGATTGTTTTATCATTGTTTTGTCTGATTGTAATGCCAGATCGTGATTTATGTAAATTTACAAAGGATTACCTTGTTTTATACAACAGGCATAACAGAGATGAGTGTTCTCTTATATATTGGGATGAAGTCGTATCGTGGCATTATGAATGGTATAAAACATATGATCAGCTTGTCATTGAAATGATTGATGGCTCAACGGAAATTCAGGATATGTATTCCATTGGTTCCATTAAGAAAAGCATGGATCATCATATCCCAGGAAAAATGAAAAAGAACAAGCATTTTAGAAAGGATCAGAGATGAAATATCAAGATAGTGAAGGCGTAGAAATTGCAAAGCAGCAAATGATTGCAGAAAAAGATGTAGATGCGATGAGTGAAATATTTGATATGTTTGGAGATTCTACTAGACTAAAGATTATGAATGCGTTGTTTGCACATGAATTGTGTGTAAGTGATCTTGCTTCCTTGCTGGAGATGAGTACATCAGCAATTTCTCATCAGCTCGCAAATTTAAAAAAGACAAAACTTGTCCGTACTAGAAAAATTGGGAAAATGGTCTATTATTCTATGGCAGATGAACATATTGAAAATATATACCGTATGGCATTAGAACATATTCACGAAAAATAGAAGGAAGTGTTGAAAATGAGTTTGAAATGTAGAGAATGCAAAGAATGTAATGGAATCGCATGCAGGGGAGAAATCCCAGGACTTGGCGGGAAAGACACAGGAAGATCTTTTATCCGAAATGTCGAAAAAATGAAAGAAGTAAAGATCAATCTGGATGTTTTATGCGATGATTCACCAATTTCTACAGCAGCAGAAATCTTATCACAAAAGATGGCTGCTCCAATTTTTGTTGCACCGGTTGCTGGTATTAAAGGAAATTATGGTGCGGATATCAGTGAATATGACTATAACTGTAGTGTTTTAAAAGCATGTGAAGATACAGGGATTGTTGGATTTACAGGAGATGGAATTGATCTTGAAAACTTGTTTGCTTTACCTGCACAGGCTGTCAATGATCATGATGGAAAAGGAATTGTTACAATCAAGCCATGGATCAAAGAAGGTGTAGATGCACGTATTGATGTATTGAAAGACAAGAAGTTCATGGCTGTTGCGATGGATGTTGATGCAGCTGGTCTTCCTTTACTAAGAGCAGGCAAGACACCAGTTGAAAACAAGAATGCTGAAAAGCTGAGATATATGAAAGAAAATTTGAATAAGCCATTTATTGTAAAAGGCGTGATGAGTGTACATGCTGCACTTGTCGCAAAAGAAGCAGGTGCTGATGCAGTTGTTGTCAGCAATCATGGTGGAAGAGTTCTGGATGACTGTAAAGCTACAATTGAAGTATTGCCTGAAGTCGTGAAAGCTGTTGGCGATGATATGACAGTATTTGTTGATGGTGGTATCCGTAGTGGTATGGATGTATTTAAGTGTCTTGCATTAGGTGCAGATGGTGTTCTTGTTGGCAGACCATTTGCATTGAGCTGTGTGAAGGGTGGAAGCGAAGGTCTTGAAAAAACAATTCGTTTATATATTGATCAATTACAGTCAACAATGCGTATGACAGGTTGTCATTCTATCAAAGATATTGATGCTTCTAAAGTGAGCTTTTGAAAATGAATGAATAAATTTTCATAAAAACAGTAAGAGGTTACATTGTGGAAAATAAGATAAGAAATAATGTAGTTTATCTTGTTTACTTTTCATATAGTCTCAAGTAAAATGATTCATGGAGTGTGAAGTTTAAAATGAAAGAATTTGAAAACAATGCCCTTTTCTGGCAGAAAGTTGATAGTTTGTTCTTGTCTGGCACAAAAACATTGATGAAGAAAAAAGGAGAACATCATGATACATACAACAATCTTGTTTATCCTGTAGATTATTCACGTATTGTTGATATGAAGAGTCCTTCTGCTCACGGTGTTGCGGTATATATGGGAAGTGGAAACAGAAACAGTGTAACTGGTTTGATCGTAGCCGCAGATATTCTTGAAAAAGAATTAGATGTTAAATTACTTGCAGGTTGTACAGACGAAGAAATTGAAGATGTACTTCGCTATCTCAACCAGACAGAGTTCCAGAAAACAATTGTAATCAGAAGAAATTCTGTTGTTCCTGAATGGGCGCAGGGAGATAACTAATAAAAAACCGGGTTGACCGGTTTTTTTTAATCTTCATATGCAATTTCTGTTCCACAGAAATTCTTTTTGAAATCATCGTTTGTATGATGCAACAGGATACGATGTGCTTTTAATACTGCTTTTCCATATAACTGTGGGAAAGAGGAAGAAATCGTTTCTTCTGTATTCCAAGGTAATGGATAGCTTTTATGATCTAGATTGATGATATCTAATACATTTGTATTATCGAGCATCATTGCGGTGATTGCATGTGTTCCTTTCATGAAGACATTTTCAATTGCATAAAAGAAATCATGTTTGATTTTATTTGGAGCGAGTACACGCGTATAGAAAGCAACGTCCTGGATTGCATGATTCAAGTGCTTTTCAGAAATGGAGATATGGAAAACATCCATAAACATATTGTGATACATTTCTGCCAGTTGCCTGCAGCAGGATGCATTGATCTTCAGGTATTTATATACATTGTATGATTCTTTACTTCTGCCACGCTGTGCAAGCATCCATACATCAATTTCACTTTCCAGCCCAACATGGATTTCTCCTTCATTTTTACCCGTTTCATTGTGCAGTTTACGAGAAACACCATACACAAGAGGGTGGACTGTAGAATCTAGGCAATAATGACAAAGATAGCCTAGAAAGTAGCTTTTTAGATCTTCACTTGCATTGGCATATCTTTCAAAGTAGGAGATGACTTCTGTTACTTTATGTACATGCATCATATTTCCATATTTCTTTGTAGAGCCAGGTAAGATGGATGCTCGGTTAAAGAACAATAAGTCAGGACCTTGGGACCCTAAGAAAAACATTTGTCTGTTTTTTACAAGTTTTGCGATTTCTGGCGATGTTCTTAAAACATCTTTTGCCATTTCCACATGTGTTGTAGCAGCTGGCATATTAATTGAGTGACCTTTCAATTTCTTTCATTTTCTCAGCCAATCCATATACCTTTGCAACAGGTAAAGAACATACCGCAACACGAATACCTTTATTCACTGCGACAGTATAGATATGCTCAGCCATCAATGCCTTGTGGAAAGCATCACGATAGGCATTATCTTTCATTTTTAATGTAACAAAGAAACCTTCTTTGTATGGATAATGTGCCAAGCCAGCCTGATCTGCTTCTTCTAAGAAGATTTCACTTCTTTTTTTCATGAGATCAATGTATTTCTGTTTTTCTTTCATGTATGCATCTTTACCTTCTGTAACGATCCATACAAAGTTGTTCATTGCGGCATTTGGAATATTTGACCATGTTGCACGTGCCTTCTTTTCCATGAAGATTTCTGCTTCTCTGACTGCTTCTTCTTTCTGTGCAAGAATCACAGCACCACCACATCTTAAACCATAGGATGTTAAAGCCTTTGAACAAGAGAATTCAACAACGATCATTACATTGTTAGAAATGTCATTGAATGTTTCCATATAATCTCTGCTTGTCGATAACTGATAGGAATAGTCAATATATGCAATATCATTTAATAAAACAACAGAATGTGTTTTAGATACTTCATTCAAGAATGCAATGAGTTCTTTCCATTCTTCTTTTGTCAATGAATAGCCTGTAGGGTTATGACAAGGGTCATTGATGACCATACAGATATGATCTTGTTTCAACATGACTTTTTGAATTGTTTCTTTGACAGAATTTAAATTGAAATGATCTTCTTCAAACATGTGATAGCGTTCAACTTTAATGTTATTGACAGAAGCCATCAAAGCATAGTTTCCCCATGCGATATCTGGAATCATCAAAGTATCTCCAGCATCTAAGAATGTCTCAATGGACATACTGACTGCACCACTTCCGCCAGGCGTAGCAATGACTGAATGTGCAAGTTTTACATCTGCATCTTGCTTGACCCATTCATAGACAGCTTTTCTATAATCAGGGTTTCCTGAAAAGCTGGAGGCATAGGCAGCCTTTGTACGATGATCAATGGCATCGTAATGATTAAATACTTCATCTAATGCAACGAGCTTTTCATCTTCTCCATAAAGAGATCCAATTGTAGCATCAATTACATTTTCACTTCCATTTTGTTGTTTGTCTTGTTTCGCTTTTGAAACAATTGAGAACACGTTATCTACGATAGGTGTTTTGTCAGCACTTTTCTTAACAAATGTCATGTTTGCTTCTCCTAAATATAAATACGGACAAATTATAACACTTTCACGTCTATTCGTTGTAGAATTGAATGCATATGATGCAACTTCCAGAGAAATATTTAAATGAAATGAAAAACATATTGAAAGATGAGTTTGATTTATATCTAAATTCTTTCAATGAAGAACATATTACTTCTTTACGAGTAAATGAATCTAAGATTTCTGTTGAGGAATTTTTAAAAGTTTTTCCATATCCATTAGAACAAGTACCATGGTGTCATAATGGATTTTATTATCGTTCTACTGATCCAGTGACAAAACACCCATACTACTATGCTGGTCTTTACTATATACAGGAAGCAAGTGCAATGTTGCCTGCAGAAACGCTTCCTGTAGAAGAAAATGATCGTGGTTTAGATGTATGTGCTGCTCCAGGTGGCAAAAGTACAGAACTAGGTGTGAAATTGAAAGATAGTGGTGTATTGATTTCCAATGACATTTCTTATTCAAGATGTCAGGCGCTTTTAAAGAATCTAGAGAGATTTGGAATTCGAAATGCATATGTAATAAGTGAATCTCCAGATAAATTGGAACATTATTTCGATGAATACTTTGATAAAATCTTAATAGATGCGCCTTGCAGCGGGGAAGGAATGTTTCGAAAAGATGCTAGTCTAATTGAAGCATGGAAAGAAAAGGATTCTTCCTGCTATGTACCGATTCAAAAAAGTATTATGCAAAGTGCATTGAAAATGTTAAAACCTGGTGGATATATTGTGTATTCAACATGTACATTTTCTAAGGAAGAAGATGAAGAAATTATTCAGTATGCTTTATCTCTAGATGATTGTTTAGAAGTTATACCACTTCCTTATGTAGATGGCTTTGTGCAGAATGCATATGGAACAAAACTGTTTCCACATCGGATTCATGGGGAAGGACATTTTGTTTCTCTTTTAAGAAAAAAAGGAGATAAAAAAGAAAACAGATACTGCAAGGAAGCAGTAACATTTGATGAAGGTAATATTCATGCATGTTTTTCTTCTTCTAAGAAATTAGAAATCAAAGATAGAATGTATGCATGTAGAGATACTGGTGTCAATCTAGATGGTTTAAGAATCATGCGTTCTGGTGTATTGCTTGCGGAAAAGAAAAAGGGACGCATTGAATGCAATGAAATATTGCCAATGTATCTCAAAGCAAAGGAATTGAAAAACTGTATTTCTTTGCATGCGGATGATATCCGTGTGATCAAATACTTAAAGGGTGAAACGATTGATGTGAAAGATCAAGTCTGCAAGGATGGTTTGAATGTAATTTGTGTCGATGGCTTTCCTTTAGGATTTGTGAAGTGCAGTAAGGGAATTTGTAAAAACAAGTATCCAAAAGCATGGATACTGAAGTAGGAGGAATGATGAATCAGTTTAAAGTTATTGCGGCAGATATTGATGGAACACTTTGTATGAAAGGGGAAGATTTGATGCCACTGACACGCAGTGCAATTAAAAAGCTGCATGCAGAAGGTGTGAAATTTGGTCTGGCAACAGGTAGACCTGTAGATTCTAGAGTATTAAGCTATGCTGAAAAGTGGGATCTTGGTTTTCCATTTGATTTTGCGATTGGTATGAATGGTGGAGAATTATATGATCTAAAAACGAATACAACAGAAAAATATTATCTGTTAAGCAAAGAAAATATTCGTAAGATTCTAGCATTCTTAATGCCTTATGATATTAATGCTATTGTTTATGTCGATGGATATGAAGAAGTTCGCTGTTTGAAAATGGATGATTTTATGATTTCATCCAAAGCACGCAACAAATCTCATGTTATCGTTGGCGGCATTGATACGCTTGCTGAATTTGATACTGGGAAAGTAGAAGTACAATTCAAAGGTGAAATGAGAGAGGAAATCTTAAAAGTTGTAGAAGCAAATCAGGATCCAGCCTGGATCATGACGCAGACATACTTTGATGAACATCATTGTACATTTGAATTCCAGGATCCAAGAGTCAATAAAGGGGTTGGATTAGAAAAATATTGTGAAAGATATGGCATTCCAATGGAAGATGTATTGGCATTTGGTGATCAGGAAAATGATATTGGATTGATGAAGAGTGCTGGCTGTGGAGTTTGCTTAAGCAACGGTGCAGATTTAACAAAATCACTTGCGAAGGCAATTACAGAACATGATGTATTAGATGATGGAGTAGGACATTGGCTGTATGACCATGTCATTGATAAAAAATGACTTATCACGCAGAAGGTGTTGTAGCTTCTTATCCATATACATTTGATGTGGATGAGAATGATATTGGTACAGTTGTAGCTTTTATCTATGATCAGATGCAAATCATAGATGACAAGAAGCAGGAAGTGTTGAATGAGCTTTCATCATTGCAGACACAAAAAGATTCAGGATACACACTTATGGATGACAAAGTTGTCTATATTACAAAAGAAAGCATTCAGGACTATAAGGATCTTGAACATGCAGAAGTTGGAATTCGCAGGCACTTTATAGAAGATTTTATTGAAACAGATGAAGATCTGCATAAAATTGTTCATCCATATCATGCACATACATTAAAAACAGAATTTGTAATTGAAGAGGGATGAGAATCTCTCTTCTTCAGTATTTTGGAGGGTGAAAATGAAAGAAAATACACAGCTTATGACCGTTGGAGATTATAAAAAGAAGATTATTCTTTTTACAATTCCATTGTTTATTGGAAATTTATTCCAGCAAATGTATAACACTGCAGACTCATTGATTGTTGGTAACTTCCTTGGACCACAGGCACTAGCCGCAGTAAGTGGTGTTTCTTCGCTGACATTTTTATTTGTAGGTTTCTTCCAGGGATTTTCTACGGGTGCAGGTGTAGTCATTGCACGACTTATTGGAGCCAATAATACGGAAAAAACATCAAAAGCTGTACATACAACAGTATTGCTAGGTGTTATCTTATCGATTTCTATGACGCTGCTTGGCTATTTTCTGGCTCCTGAATTATTGAAGCTGATGGGAACACCAGAAGATGTATATCCTTTATCTAAGATTTATTTACAGATCTATTTCTTAGGTTTCTCAGGACTTGTCATGTATAACACATTTACCGGTATATTACAGGCAGCAGGGGATTCCAAGCGTCCATTGTATTATCTTGTGATTTCTTCTATGATCAATATTGTACTGGATATTGTATTGATTGCGGTATTTAAAATGAATGTAGAAGGTGCAGCAATCGCTACGATTTTCTCTGAAATTTTAACTGCAGTACTGGTTGGATATAGACTGGTTCATACAGAAGGTGCAACACAGTTGCATTTCAATGAATTAAGAATCGATGCAGATTGCTTGAAGCAAATTGTTAAGTTTGGTTTTCCTACTGCATTACAGTCATCCGTCATTGATGTTTCTAATATTTTAATTCAGTCCTATATCAACTCTTTTGGCTCATTGGCAATGGCTGGTATTGGTGCTTCAACAAAGGCAGAAGGGTTTATCTTCCTGCCGGTAACTTCCTTCTCTATGGCAATGACAACATATATTTCACAGAATATGGGTGCTGAAGAATATGAAAGAGTCAAGAAAGGAATCCGTTTTGGATATGCTTTATCTTTATCAATCATTGAAGCAATGGGTATTATTCTTTTCTTGTTTGCCCCAACGATCATTGCATTCTTTAACAATGATCCACAGGTTGTTGCCTATGGTGTTGGAAGAGCACGTACTTGTGGTCTATTCTTTATGCTTGTTGGATATTCTCATATTGCTTCTGCGGTTTGTAGAGGTCTTGGGAAACCAGCAGCACCAATGGTGATTATGCTTGTATGCTGGTGTGCTGTTAGAGTTGGTGTTTTATTTACAATTGGTCAGCTATTCCATAACATATTGCTTGCATACTGGATTTATCCAATCACATGGACATTATCTACAATTGTTTTCTATGTATATCTGAAAAATGTGGAGAAGAATGTTTTACCACAAATAAAGTAAATACTGATAAAATATACATAACAAAGGTTTGGTGATAATTATGGCAAAACGTATAACAACGGATACAGAATACTGGCAATTAAAAGATGATTGTGAAAAAGCATATGCTGCAAGTGAAAAAGAAACAGATAAGAAAAGAAGAAAAGAACTTCTTTCTACTGTAAAAGAGAATCAGAAACTATTAGCAGATTATGCAAAAAGAAAGAAAAAAGATACGCTTGCTTTGATAAAGAAAGAAATCAAACTTGCGAAAATTCGTAATAAGACAAAAGCAGATAAACAGATTTTCTTTAATATCAGTGATATTGAATCAAAGTATATTGATTTTACTTCCTTGAGCGAAAAAGAAAGAAATAAATTGTCTGTTAAAAAAGAAAGTATGATTGAAATGATGAAGAAGGGAATGTATGTCAAATTAAAAGACGATTCCGGTATTTATCAGGTCAAGCATAGTGATGATTATATGGATGGCATGAATTATCTTTCTACTGCGAGATATTCTGATGTTGCGGTACAGGATATTGCATTGATCATTGATCGTTATTACTACGAATCAGAACTTTCTAGAACAGGACATAAAGTACACTAAAAGATATCAAGATGAAGTGAACCCACTAAAAAAAGAAGCTGTCACAATGAATGCATATGCATTCATTGCGGCAGCTTTTACTGTACGTGATATGGACTTTTTTTATAGCCGGATAAGCGTGTTACAAGTTCTCCATCACTTAATGAACTGAATGGTCCAATCAAACGATCAAGTTCTTCTAACATTTCTCCAACTGTTTTATTAGCAAATGCTTCCATATGAATTTCTTCAAATAATTCATAAATATTGTGTCTGTCAGTCATTTTTGTTTGCCTCCTTTAGAATCATGCGATTAAAATTATATCATGACTAAGACGATTGAAGATATTTATATTACATCAAAACAAGAGATGATTGATGCGGTCAATGCATCAGGCATTCTTCCATTATTTTCAAATACGATCAAAGGATTTTCTATTGAGGAACGTTGTGCAAAAGAAGTATATTTTTCTTCTTCCGCTGGTATTTGGGAATGGAAAGGACCCGTGATTCAACAGACAAAAAGTGCCTATGGGAAATTCTTTGAGAATAAGGCAGTGTTTGTATCTCCAAAATTCATCAATGATCTTGCAAACTTTAAACGAGATGGCTTTGATTTTGATGCTAGATGTGATGAAGGACTCGTGAGTTATGATACAAAGTACTTGTATGATTTGATTGCTTCTCATTATTCAGTACTTTCTAAACAGTTGAAAAGTGAAGGGGGATATGTAAAACCTAGAAAGAATGATCCTGTACAATGGGAAGCAAGAAAAGGTTTTGATACGCAGCTGACAAAACTGCAGAAGCTTGGCTATATCACCACAACAAATTTTGAATATGAAATGGATAAGCGAGGAGAATTCTATGGCTGGGGAATTGCAAGATACGCTACATTTGAGAATGCATTTGGAAAGAAGTTCAGTAATCATGTGTATGACAGAAGTGTAGAAGAATCATATCTGCGTTTATTCAAACAGTTAAAAAAGATCCTTCCACATGTGGAAGATAATGAAATTGAATATTATCTGCATCATTAATGAAAATGGAAAATAGTCATTTTTAATGATTTGTTTAGCACATGAAATAAATAAAATGTATAATTGTAGTATAAATGTAAACGTTATCATTAAGGAGTGAGTATTATGGCTCAAAAGAAAACTACAATACAAAAGAAAACTACTTCCAGGAAGGTTTCTATGCCAAAGGATCCTAGCTTTATCACGGAATATGACCGTTATCTGTTTGGCACAGGTACAGACTATAAAATCTATCAGAAGATGGGCGCACATAAAGCAAAGCTCAATGGAAAGACAGGTATGCATTTTGCGGTATGGGCACCAAATGCAAAAGCAGTTTCGATTGTCTGTGAAAGAAATAATTGGGACCCTAAAGCAAATTATATGCTTCCTTTAGAGAAGAGTGGTATTTTTGAAGGCTTTATGGAAAGTATGGATTATGGAGAAATCTATAAATACACAATTGAAACACAGACAGGAGATATTTTATACAAGGCAGATCCATATGCATTCTCAGCAGAATTAAGACCTGGCAATGCTTCTAAAACTGCAGATATTTCATCTTATAAATGGAAAGATGCAAAGTGGATGGAAAGTCGTAAAGAACATACTGGCTATGATCAGCCAATGTCTATTTATGAAGTCCATTTAGGATCATGGAAAAAGAAAGATGATGGCAGTGAAGATGGCTTCATGAACTATCGTGAATATGCAGATGAACTTGTAGAGTATTGTGCATATATGGGATATACACATGTAGAACTGATGGGGATTGCAGAACATCCGTTTGATGGCTCCTGGGGATATCAGGTAACTGGATATTATGCACCTACCAGCAGATATGGTGCTCCACAGGATTTTATGTATTTAGTGGATACATTACATAAGCATCATATTGGTGTCATTCTAGACTGGGTGCCTGCACATTTCCCTAAAGATGCATTTGGTTTAGCTGATTTCGATGGTACACCAACATATGAATATGCAGATCCTAGAATGGGTGAACATCCAGACTGGGGTACAAAGATCTTTAACTATTCTAAGAATGAAGTGAAAAACTTCTTGATTGGCAATGCATTGTACTGGTTTGATGAATATCATATTGATGGATTAAGAGTAGATGCGGTTGCTTCTATGTTATATCTTGACTATGGTAGAAAAGACGGTGAATGGGTACCAAATAAATATGGTGGAAATGGTAATTTAGATGCCATTGAATTCTTCAAGCATTTAAACAGTGTTATTCGTGGCAGAAAAGATGGAACAATCATTATTGCAGAAGAATCTACCGCATGGCCTAAGATTACAGAAGCACCAGAACACGATGGACTTGGCTTTACATATAAATGGAATATGGGATGGATGCATGATTTCTTAGATTATATGAAATTAGATCCATACTTTAGAAAAGACAATCATAACAAGATGACATTTGGCATGTCTTATGCAACAAGTGAAAAGTTTATTCTTGTATTGTCTCATGATGAAGTTGTGCATTTGAAGTGTTCTATGATCAACAAGATGCCTGGATTACTTGAAGATAAATTCAAGAATCTAAAGGCAGGTTATCTATTTATGTTTGGTCATGCGGGAAAGAAGTTATTGTTTATGGGACAAGACTTTGGACAGGCACATGAATGGAATGAAAAAGTACAGCTCGACTGGTGGGAATGTGATAATCCTCTCAATAAAGACCTGCAGGATTTTGTTAGAGATTTATTACATGTCTATAAGAAATTTCCGGCGATGTATGCACTTGATGATTCGTGGGATGGCTTTGAATGGGTAAATGCAGATGATAGAGAACGTAGTATTTTCTCCTTTATCAGAAAAGACAGCACTGGAAAGAATGCACTCTTATTTGTGATCAACTTTACACCAGTAGAGAGAGATGACTATATGGTGGGTGTTCCAAATGCAGGTACATATTCGCTAGTATTGGATGAACATGGACTTGTCACGGAAAAGAAATCATTGAGAGCGAAAAAGGGCGAATGTGATGGAAAAAAATATCATATTTCTTACCCATTACCAGCATATGGATGTGCTGTATTCAAATTCAACTACAACAAATAAAAAAGATGGCATTCCAAATGGAGTGCCATTTATTTTTTGTTTACAACGAAATCTAGTAATGCTTTTGCACCTTCATCAATTCCATGATCTCCTTTATCAGGAAGACCAAGACACGTGTATACTTCTCCAACAGGAATCTGTTGTTCAAACAGTTTATCAAAAACCTGATCAATTAAAGTGGAACATTCTTTTTGCTTCTGCATTGGTCCAAATGGATTGGCGAAGAATGTTTTTGACAATCCTGTTTCCTGTGTTGTTCCTAATGCAAAACGTTTTCCTTCAATAAATGTAGTTTTTGCTTCTTCTTCATCCTTGAATAGATGCATGCCTCTTTGATCTGTATAGTTGTTTGCGTAAATAAAGCAGTCAATATCATGGTCTTGTGTAATGAGTTTGTAGTTCCCTGCAGGAACGACAACTCTTGCATTTTTCTTTTCGGGGTTAAAGAAAATAGAACGATGCAGATCTTTATATGCAGTTGCTTTTTCTAGATCGTCCAGTCTGACAAAGGCACCAATTTCTGTACCTTCTGCTTTTAAACGACCATTTTTATCAATATGAACACTACCCATATCATCAAATACAGTTTCCTGATGATCAATGATATCAGATGCAAGATGACTTAGAGCTTCTAGTGTTTCAGATTTACCAGCACCAGAATCACCCATAAACAATAATCCACGCTTTGAACCATCTTTTAAGTATAGATTCACCATTGCACCATGGATTGGCAGCCATCCGCGTTTCATCGCAACGAGATTATGCAATGTTAATAATGATTTTTTTGTGTAACCAAAGTAATCGATTTCTTCACTTGCACTTGTTTTACCAATATAAATATCATTTTCTTCATCATAGTAGAAGACAGTATCTTTTGTGTCATCATGATTACCAAATAATAAGATTGCATCTGGTTTTCTTCCAAGACAGTCTTCACTCCTGGCCAGCTGGAATAATCCTGTTGTACCAACACAGCTGGATAGATAGTCTTTGTGGAAATATGCATACACTAATAATTTACCAATCAGACAAGGAAAACAGAACCAGTCTTCAGAATCGCCATTAAAATCTTCAATTGGATTATGATCATGTTCTTTAAATACATTGGATCGTTTATTTGATTTTGTATGAATGATCAATGGAGTTCTTACCATAATCGTATGAACAAATGCAATGTCTTTGAGTTTTTCGTAAGCAGATGGACAATTCCATTCATACTTCTGCATCAGTAAAGATGCATTTGTACCAGCATCCAGCTGTTTATAGACGTTGTCTCTTCTTCCAGTGATCTTTGCTTCTACCGTACGATAGAAGTTTCTTGCGAGTTCATTGATTTCATGATCTAGATTCATGAATGCGTTTGTTGCGTAGCTGTCTGCGTTCTGTAAATAAAGAATAGAATAACGATCCAGTGAAGTCCAGTAGCGATAGCCTTCAGAAATCACTTCTTCCATGATATCTGGTAATTCTAGATAAGGAATGTCTGCGGTTTCTGTATGAATCAACAGCAGTAAACGTAATGTACCTTTGAGCTTTGTTAATACCTGTTCACGGTCATTGTCTTTCTGGTACAAGAATTCTCTTAAGTCTCTACGATGATTTTCTAAATAATCTAAATATTGATTTAAAAATATATTGAATAGAGGGGAGTCTAGTAATTGGGCGGAAGAAGTTAATGTATCAGAAGTGAAGTTTAAAATCACTTCATTTTCGTGAAAATAACATTTTTCTTTCATATAAATTTCTCCTTTTTATAAATTTGTATGTAAAGGGTTACATTTAAGCTATTATACAGTGAAACGTAATTTTTTCACAGAATATTCATGTAACAAAAAAAGGGATTTGTATATGGAAAAGAAAATAAATGGAAAAATATTGAAAAGAAATGATATGAAGTTTCAATACATTTCGTTATAATATACGAGAAATATAGGGGAAAAAGATATGACTAGCAACATGAAATATATTAGACAGCTTCCTTCACCTGAAAAATTAAAAGAAGCTTTTCCATTAACAGAAGAAATTATTCGAACAAAACAGAGAAGAGATAAGGAAATTGCAGATGTTTTTACTGGAAAAGATGATCGTTTCTTATTGATCATTGGTCCATGCAGTGCAGATCGTGAAGATGCGGTACTGGAATATATGAATAAACTTGCTGGAGTACAGGAAAAAGTGAAAGACAAGATCTTGATGATTCCTCGTGTATACACAAACAAGCCTCGTACAAAGGGTGTTGGATATAAAGGAATGTTCCATCAGCCAGATCCACATAAAAAAGAAGATATGCTGAAAGGAATCATTGCTATTCGTCAATTACATTCTGATGTAATTAAACAGACTGGTTTTACATGTGCAGATGAAATGCTTTATCCTGATAACTATGCATATTTAAATGATGTACTTGCCTATGTTGCAATTGGTGCTAGAAGTGTAGAAGATCAGCAGCATCGTATCGTTGCCAGCGGGGTAGATATTCCTTGTGGTATGAAGAATCCTACTGGTGGAGATCTGAGTGTCATGATGAATGCCATTTCTGCTGCACAGGTAAAACAGAAATTTGTATATCGTGGATGGGAAGTGGAAACAGAAGGCAATCCATTAGCCCATGTCATTATGAGAGGATATGTGGATCGTTATAATCATTCTCATTCTAACTATCATTATGAAGATCTGATGGAAGTAAAATCTTTATATCATCAGTTTAATCTTGAAAATCCTGCAGTCATTGTTGACTGTAATCATAACAATTCTGGCAAGAAATTTATGGAACAGATCCGTATTGCAAAGGATGTCATTCATTCTATGAAATGCAGTGAGGAAATTCATGAACTTGTCAAAGGTGTCATGATTGAAAGTTATCTTGTTGATGGTGCACAAAAACCTGAAGAAACAGTGTATGGAAAATCCATTACAGATCCATGTCTAGGATGGGAAAAAACTGAACAGCTGATTTATGAATTGGCTGAAGAATTATAAAAAAACAAAGAGTCGCAAATTGCGGCTCTTTTCTATAGGATATTTTTTAGTAAATATTTTCCAACACCATCTTCACTGGAAGCATATTCTGTAATGTCATCTGTGATATCTTTGACATCATCCATGCCATTTTTCAGACAAACAGACCATCCAGCACACTTTAACATTTCAATATCATTTTCTGCATCTCCAAAGGCAATCACAGAAGAAAATGGAATGTTGTGTTCATGACAGAAATGTGTAATTCCACTGCCTTTAGTAACAGATGCATTCTGCAATTCCACCAAAGTATCATTTGTTTTGAAGCAGGCAATTTCTTTTGGAAGTATTGTCTTTCCTAAGTGTTCTAATTCATCCGCAATTTCAATGGAATCACAGCGATATAGAATCTTTCCTGTAGGCTCGGCATAGAGATCTGCATCGGAAGTGCAAGCTTCTACTTTACAGCTGTGTCTTAAACCACTTTGAATGATTTCATCATCAATATATCTAGATAATTCATATCCGTCACGATACACAAAAGGGTTGATTCCTTGAATATCTTTGAATGTTTCCACAATTGCTTTGAGTTGTTCTACTGTTAATGGATTATACTGAGTTGTTTTGTTTGTTGACTTTTCCCAGATTTCTCCACCATTCATTCCAATCAGAAAATCAAATTGAAAAGAAAGTTTCCATTCTTTGTGATGATCTTTTAATCCTTGCCATAGGGGTCTGCCACTTGCAATTCCTACTATCATTCCTTCCTGATGCATCTTCTCAAATGCCTGGATCGTTTCTTTTTGTGGGATACGGACAGTTCTAGAACGCAGTGTTCCATCAACATCCGCTACAAATACTTTAAAGTTCTTTTTCATACGCATTTAATTTTTCATAATTAACCATCAGATTCACTATTGAGCAAAAATAGGAAAAGCAGCATTCAAAGCATTCGTAATCTGTCTGCGGGTCATTGGATGAGATTTAAAAATATATTT
>NZ_JBQHWJ010000045.1:0-20739 GCF_052064035.1 Bulleidia sp. HCP3S3_C9
TATATACCTCAAATTCTTTTCTGAAATTTGTGAATATACCTGTTTTCATTCTAATTTGTAAACAATTTGATTAAATCTCGTTTATGACTGATACTTTTTCAACAGTCTCGCGTTTGCTTCTTTTTATCTGGCTTATTCTTCATGATTCTCTTCCTGAGGAGTTTCTTCAGGAGTTGTTTCTTCTTTGGATGGAGTATCTTCTGTTGGAGCAGGTGTTGTTGTATCCAGCTTTGAAGAAGGGAGTGTCTCTTCTTTTTTCTGTGTCATTTTTAATGTATATACGACAACTTCTGCGGGTGTAAATAATCGGACGTCCTGATTGACTGTTCCTGTACCGTTTGTGATATCCAGTGTAAATGTGTTATCAATGAGATGCTTTCCTCTTAGATATTGCGTTGCATAGGCAGGTTCATAGAATGAAGTGAAAATGAAGTTTGCCTGTCCACCTAAGGAATGTCCTGCCAGGAAGTAATCTGTTAAATCTTTCGGTACTTCGTTGACAGTGTCTGGTGTATGACAAAGTGTCATGACATATGAATCTTTAGAAACGTTACTGTAGGCACCATCAATATCTTTCGTACCATCAATGCCATTATCTAATCCAACAACAGTAATAAACTGAGAGCCATTTTTATGGATCTGGAAAGATGTATTTTGAATTACTTCAAAGTCAGAAGCATCATAGATTGCATTGACTGTAGATTTCATGACATCACTTGCACCATCAATATCACCATATACCGCAAACTTTCCATATTTTGCCTGAATATTAGAGAATGCTTTTGTGATGAGGGAAGTACTGTGATCATCAACTGTTACAGAGTCTCCATAGATATCTCCACCAAACAAGACAACATCTGCTCCAGATGCATTGATTGTATCAACAAGTTTGTTCAGTCTTTCTTCATTCATATAGATGCCATATTTAAGATCTGAAAAGAAAAGAATATTCATATTGTCTAACTGTTCTGGGATTTGCTCATTATCAATTGTAACGTGTCGCGTAATGAATCTAGCAGGTGCCACAAAAAAAGAATCGATGAGTAAAAAGGCTGTAATAGATAACATACAGAATATCGTCAGTAATATCTTTGTAGAAGTTTTCATGCATCTATGTTACCACAATCTATGATAAAATATCGTAGGGATTATTATGTTTGATGCAAGCTATATCATACAGCTAGATGTTTTGGTGAAAAATGGAATTGCTTCGAAAGGAGCAATTGCTTTTATGAAGAAACTCGAAGAAGAAGGGATGCCATATATCATTGTGACGGAACAGTCTGGAAGAATCCAGGATCATATTGCTGACTATCTTGTAGAAAGAGGGTTTCGCTATATTCGTCCATCTTCAATTTATACAAGCAGTATGGCTTGTAGAGACTATATGCATTTACGTTATCCAGACATGCAGAAAGCGTGTTATTTAGGTGGCGCTGGAATTAAAGAAGTTTTAGAAAAAGGAAACTATCAGATTACATTTGATCATCCAGATTTTATCATTATGGGAATGAATAAAAAAAGTACATACTATGATTATTCAAGAATTTCTTTGGCTGTACAGGATGGTGCAATGCTTGTTTCCAGTGATAATCGCAATGTACAGTTTGTAGATGGATTGCGTATGATTGGCAATGCTGCAATTGTAAAGATGATAGAGTATGCAACGGGATGTAAAAGTATTTCCTTTGGCAGAGGATGTGATAATTATCTTCTGATGGCAAAGCTGTATCTCAATCAGGAAAATATCTTGTTTATTGGAAATGATTTTGAAAGAGATATTCTTCCCGCAATGCATTGTGAATTTACAACTGTATTTGTAACAGAGGGAAATTCTATTGAAAATACAGGAATGAATGAACAGCATCATCCTGATTATATTGTCGAAGATTTGTTTGGCTTAACAAAATGATTTTTCATTGTTTTTGAAATTTAAAAGTGATACACTAATTTCATCGTGATGAAATAAGAATAGTAGCTTATACGTATGGCTTAGAGAGACGGAGATTTGGTGAAATCCGCAGCATATTTACAAGTGAACTCACCTTATGAGTGATCGTTGCTCTGCGTTAAAGAGAAGAATGAAGTGCATATGAAATTTTCATATGAACTAAGGTGGTACCGCGTTTACAAGACGTCCTTAGATTTGGACGTCTTTTATATTTTTTCAGGAGGGTTTATGTACGATCATTTAAAAGTAGAAAAAAAATGGCAGAAGTATTGGGAAGATCATGAGACATTTAAAACAGATGTCTGGGATTTTTCAAAACCAAAGTATTACGTATTAGACATGTTTCCTTACCCAAGTGGAGTAGGACTGCATGCAGGTCATCCAGAAGGCTATACCGCAACAGATATCGTTTCGCGTATGAAGCGTATGCAGGGATATAATGTTCTGCATCCAATGGGATATGACTCTTTTGGTTTGCCAGCAGAACAGTACGCTGTACAGACAGGTAACAATCCAAATGGGTTTACACAAGAAAATATTAAAACTTTTACAAAACAGTTAAAAGAATTGGGATTTGACTATGACTGGTCAAGAATGATCGCAACTTCTAATCCTGATTTCTATCACTGGACACAGTGGATCTTCAAACAGTTATATGAAGATGGCTATGCGAAAT
The DNA here is from genome assembly GCF_052064035.1 of Bulleidia sp. HCP3S3_C9. Taxonomy (NCBI): domain Bacteria; kingdom Bacillati; phylum Bacillota; class Erysipelotrichia; order Erysipelotrichales; family Erysipelotrichaceae; genus Bulleidia; species Bulleidia sp. HCP3S3_C9. The sequence goes on from NZ_JBQHWJ010000045.1 coordinate 2,628, forward strand.
ATGTAGATATGCCTGTCAACTGGTGTGAAGAGCTTGGTACAGTATTGTCCAATGATGAAGTCATTGACGGTAAGAGTGAACGTGGTGGATATCCAGTTGTTCGTAAGAATATGAAGCAATTGTGTATTGATCAGCCTGCTTTTGCAGAAAGACTTCTAGAGGGATTAAACAATATTGACTGGCCAGAATCCACAAAGGAAATGCAGCGTAACTGGATTGGTAAATCTACAGGTGTAGAAGTTGAATTTAATATCGTTGGTGGCGGTAAATTCTCTATTTTTACAACTTGTATTGAAACAATCTATGGAATCACATTCATGGTTCTTGCACCAGATGGAAAACTTGTTCAGGATTTGATGCCTCGTATCCAGAACCAGGAAGAAGTAAAGGCATATATTCAACAGACACTTTCCAAATCTGATATGGATCGTACAGAATTGAATAAAGGAAAGACTGGATGCAGACTGGAAGGAATCAAGGCAATCAACCCAGTCAATGGCAGAGAAGTAGAAGTATTTATCGGTGATTTCGTATTGGCAAACTATGGTACAGGTGCTGTTATGGCAGTACCAAGCCATGATCAGCGTGACTTTGAATATGCAAAAGCACACAACATTGATATGATTCAGGTTATTGAAGGAAGAGATGTCAGTGAATGTGCATTTGAAAAGCAGGATTATTTAGGCAAAGGATGCAAACTGATCAACTCTGAAGAATTTACTGGATTAACAGTAGAAGAAGCAAAAGTCGCAATTACCAAAAAACTTGTTGCTATGGGTATTGCTAAAGAAAAGGTCAACTATCGTTTCCGTGAATGGATTTTTGCACGTCAGCGTTACTGGGGTGAACCAGTTCCTATCGTACATTTAGATGATGGGACAGATTATGTATTGCCTGATGATGAATTACCATTGATTCTTCCTGAGCTTGAAGATTATAAGGGTCATAATGGGAAAGCGCCATTAGAAAATGCTACGGAATGGAAGAAATATGACAAGAATGGTGTTCACGGTACCCGTGAAACTTCTACAATGCCTGGTTCAGCTGGATCTAGCTGGTATTATCTGCGTTATATTGATCCAAAGAATGAAAAGCAGCTGGCAGATCCTGAACTATTGAAACACTGGATGCCAGTAGATTTATATGTTGGTGGACCTGAACATGCGGTTGGTCACTTGATGTATTCTCGTATCTGGAACAATTACTTATATGATAAAGGCATCGTTCCATGTAAAGAACCATTCCAGAAGCTTGTTCATCAAGGTATGATCTTAGGTGAAAATGGTATCAAGATGGGTAAGAGATTCCCTAAGTATGTAATTAATCCATCAGATATCGTTAAGCAGTATGGTGCAGATACACTTCGTTTATATGAAATGTTTATGGGACCATTAGAAGCAAGCAAACCTTGGTCTATGGCTGGTGTTGATGGTGCTAGAAGATGGATTGACCGTGTTTATCGTTTATTCATTGAATCTGGCAAGTTGACAGATACAAATGATGGTAAATTAGATCTCATCTATCATCAGACTGTTAAGAAGGTTACAGAAGACTATGAAGCTTTAGGTTTCAATACAGCAATTTCTCAAATGATGATCTTTATCAATGAAGCATATAAGGTAGACACTGTATACAAGCCATATGCAGAAGGAATCATCAAGATGCTTTCTTGTATTACACCTCATATCGGAGAAGAAATGTGGCAGCTGTTAGGTCATGAGGAATCTATTGCCTATGCACCATGGCCAACATATGACGAAAGCAAGCTTGAAGTTAGTAAAGTAATGATTGTTGTACAGGTTAATGGTAAAGTCAGAGGCAAGTTTGAAACTGACAAGGATGCGGATAAAGAAGCTGTTGAAAAGCAGGCACTTGCATTAGATGCAGTCCAGAAATTCTTAGCTGAAGGCGAAGTGCGCAAGGTCATTGTAATCCCTAATAAAATCGTAAATATCGTTGTAAAGTAACAAATATGGTCTCTATTAAAAGAGGCCATTTTTTGTTATAATAGTTGCGCTATGAATGAATTTAAAGTAACGATAGACACATTTGACGGTCCATTAGATCTGATGCTTCATTTAATCAAAGAAAAGCAGCTGGATTTAATGAATTTAGATATGAATGTTTTAACGGATCAATATATCGCATATTTAAATCAAATGGAAAATCTGCATTTAGAAATCGCTTCCGAGTATTTAAGCGAACTCGCGACGCTGATTGAATACAAGTCTAAAAAGATGCTTCCAGGAAAACATGAAGATCTCGATGACAGCTATGAGGAAGATCCAAAAGATCGTCTTGTTAAACGATTACTTGAATATCAGCAATTTAAAGAAGCTTCTGAAGATTTGAATGCTTTGTATGAAAGCAGACAGTTGCAATTATCTCGTCCATTATCTGATGAAGTGGATCAATGGATGAAAGAAGATGAATCTTTACCATATGAAGGAAATCCATATGATCTGATGCGTGCAATGAAACGTGTTATGATGCGTATGCGATTGTCTGTTCCACAAGAATCTACATATACTGTCAAAGAAGTTTCTATGGAAGATAGAGAATTAAAAGTGCGTGCAATGCTGGATAAGCTTCCTAAGACATTCCGCTTTGAAAATCTTTTAGAAGATGTACATGATATGCCAATGTTTATCGCAACATTTTTATCCGTTCTGGATTTAGCAAGACAACATACATTAGCCTTTACTGTTGATGAAAATGATGTGATATGGTTTACAAGAGGAGGAAATGCTGAATGAATGAAGATATGAATATGACAGAAAACAATCTTCCTCAGATTGAAGCAAATGAAACAATGGAAGCTCATGAAGAAAAGAATGTGCAGCTAAGCATGGATCCTTCGATTCAAAAAGAGGAAGAAGCAAAGCTTGCACAGAAAGAAAATGATGTGAAGCTCAAAGCAATTCTGGAAGGACTGTTGTTTCTAGTTGGAGATGATGGATTAACGGTTGAACAGGCGAGTAAATCCATGGATATTTCAACCAAAAAAGCAGAACAGTTATTTGATGCACTGCAGAAGGAGTATGTAGATGATTCCAGAGGCTTTGAAATTGAGAGATATGGAAGTCGCTATCGTTTTCTCTCAAAGGCATTTGTGCATGAGGCAGCAAAGAAACTGTTCTCAATTGACAAGATTTCCAAGCTGTCGAATGCAGCATTGGAAACATTAGCAATCATTGCATATAAACAGCCAATTACACGTGTAGAAATTGAAGAAATCAGAGGCGTTGGTGCGGATGTAATGATTCGTAAGCTGGAAGCAAGAGGGCTGATCAAAGAAGAAGGCAGAAGTGATGCTCCAGGCAGGCCTTTCTTGTATTCCGTAACAGATGAATTTATGGATGCATTCAAATTGCTTTCATTAGATGAGCTGCCAGATCTACCTGAATTTAATAAAGATAACAATGATGATTTGTTTCATTCATGAGGCTATGTATGAAACAGAGATATTTGTTGCATATACTTCTTTGTTCCACAATGCTTACGAGCTGCCATTCCTCTAATATAACAGACAAAAAAGAAACAGCGTATCATTGTCGAAATATCAATTATTATGATTATGCAAAACCAGTACCATATACAGAAGAAGCGATTGATGTATCGTATTATGCAAATACATTCTTTGCGGGAGATTCTAGAATGGGCTCACTGTATTTATATACACCATTAAAAGACTATGGTGCAGAAGTATGGTATTGTGAATCTATGAGTCTGTATCGTATTTATGATATGTTAAATCCAGATATGTTTGAACAGTTTCAAGACAATACGTTATATTCACTTTTAACTACAACACAGAAAAAAAATATTTATATCTGGCTAGGAATCAATGAAATTCGTCAGAATGACTGGAATGAATGGAAGAATACATATGGCGAAGTCATTGATGATATTAGAAATCATGATCCAGAATGTTCGGTTTATCTGATGTCCAGCTATAAGCCTGAATATATAACAGATTTAACAGATGAAGAATTAAATCAGCAATTAGCACTTGCAAATGAAGCAATGGCATCATTAGCAAGTGAGAAACATGTATATTATTACAACACAGAAGATGGTATGATTGACGAGGCAAATAAAATCAAAGATGAATATGTCTGGGATGGATTACATCTCAATGCAGATGGTGCCAATGCACTTCTTGATTCAATTGCACATCATGTTGTAAAGGAGGAGACATATGTCAAAAAAATATGTGAGTAGCATATTACTGCTGTCACTATTAACCGGTTGCTACTGGGATGAATATCACGAAGAATCCGTAACAATCCAAAAACCTACAATGACTGTAACTCCAGAAGCTGAACAGGTGGAAGAAGCTGAAACTTCCGGCAAAGCGTATGAAAAAGCAACAGAAATTGTTAAACAATTGCAACTGCAGGATACAATGGACAAACCACTTGTAGAAGGAGCAATCAAGGGCCTGTTCTTCCAGGGGGATGATTCAAAATATACAGATGCTTGTGTATACTTGTCTAATATTGCTGGAAACTCCAATACCGTTGCGGTATTTCGAACAAATAACAGCAATGATGTGAAAGTATCATTACAAACATATCTAGAATCTGCAGAAGCGAATGCACAGGAATATTTTGGAGAAGAAGTGAATAAAATTAAAAATGCACTTCTTGATAGTAATGATAAATATGTTGTATTAGTGATTGCGGATGATATGGAACAGGCAAAAAATATAGTTGAGAAAATATTGAAATGATGAAAAAATATGTATTGGTGATTCTATCGATTGCATTTCTATGTGGATGCACAAGTAATCATGTTTCGATAAATCAGAGTGAAATGTCTCAATCTGAAATGGAAACGATTCAGCTTGTTTCTTCCTTAGGAATGAAAGATGAGCTTGTAGCTGTAAAAAATAGAATTGTCATTGGTATGGTATTTTCTGGAGATAAAGATGTAATTCAAGATGCATCTTTGTATCGATCATCAACAGAAGGAAATTATGATATGATTGGGGTGTTTTATCCAAATGATATGGATGCATGTCTTTCATACATTGATGATTTTCTGATTTCATTGAAAAATGAATGCAATAAAAATTATCCGGAAGAAGTATTTAAGATCAGTAATGCAATTGAAAAACATAACGATACCAAAATTATCCTTGTGGTGAGCAGTGATATAGAAAAAGCTAGACTCGAAGTTGAAAACGTTCTTGAAAATCAATAAGAAGAAAAGGAGAGGTTCTATGATTGAAAGATATTCTAGAGAAGTAATGCGAAACATTTGGACAGAGCAGGCTAAATTTCAGGCCTGGATGGATGTTGAGGTCCTCATTGACGAAGCGTGGAGTGAACTAGGAGAAATCCCTAAAGAAGATGTTGAAAAAATCAGAAAGAATGCGAAATTTGATGTAGATCGTATTCATGAAATTGAACAGATGACACGCCACGATGTTGTTGCTTTTACACGTTGTGTTTCTGAATCCTTGGGTGAAGAAAAGAAATGGGTACATTATGGTGTTACTTCAACAGACGTTGTGGATACTGCGTATGGATTAAGATACAAAAAAGCTAATGAAATCCTGAGACAGGATATTCTGGATTTCATGGAAGTCTTGAAAGAAAATGCTTTGAAATATAAAGATACGATCATGATGGGTAGAACACATGGTGTACATGCGGAAATCACTACATTTGGCATGAAGTTTGCTTTATGGTATGAAGAAATGAAGAGAAACTTAAACCGTTTTGATGAAGCAAGAAAAGATGTTGAAGCTGGTAAAATTTCTGGTGCTGTAGGTACTTTCGCAAATATCCCACCATTCGTACAGGATTATGTCTGTGAAAAGCTAGGTATTCAATCTGCGAATATTTCTACACAGATCTTACAGAGAGATAGACATGCAAACTACTTTTCTACATTAGCATTGATTGGTTCTACAATTGAACAGATGGCTACTGAAATCAGACATCTGCAAAGAACAGAAGTTAGAGAAGTGGAAGAACATTTCAATAAGGGACAGAAGGGTTCTTCAGCAATGCCTCATAAGAGAAATCCTATTGGCAGTGAAAATATCTGTGGATGTGCAAGAGTATTAAGAGGATACATGGTAACTTCTTATGAAGACATTCCATTATGGCACGAAAGAGATATTTCTCATTCTTCTGCAGAAAGAATCATCGCTCCAGATGCTACGGAATTGTTAGATTACATGTTGAATCGTTTTGGAAACATCTTGAAGAATCTAACAGTTTTCCCAGAAAAGATGAAGAAAGATATCTGGCTGACAAATGGTGTTATCTTCTCTCAGAGATTTATGTTAAAACTCATTGAAAAGGGATGGAGCAGAGAACAGGCATATGATACTGTACAGCCTCAGGCAATCAAGGCTTGGGAAAATGATCTCAATTTCAGAGATTTGATTACATCTGTTCCAGAAGTGAAGAAAACATTAACACCAGAAGAAATTGAAGATTGTTTTGATCCAATGTATCACGTTAGAAACGTGGATACAATTTTCAAGAGAGTTGGTATTCTTTAATGCATAGGGCAGGTCAAATGACCTGCTTTTTTTAGATGTTCTTTAGATGATAAGATATCATTTTGTAGTAAAATGAGATGCATGAAGAAATTTTTGAAAGTGTTATTCGTGATAGCATTAATGATCTGTATTGGGATTTCTGCAAATTTTGCCTACTGGTGGACGCAAAAAGGTGGAGAAGCATATTATCACTATATATATCGCAAACAACATGAACCATTTACATTTTCAAGAAAAACAAATACAGATTCTATTTATACAGAAGATGTGTTTATGAATACAATGAAAAAATATATCGATGCAGATGAAAGTGTTTTAGATGAAGTAAAAAATAATTCTTTTTGCATTCCTGGATTGAAATCTACTCGAACTCTTACAGATAATCAGGCAAATGAAATTTCAATCTGTACATCTATGACACCACAAGGTGTAGTATTCTCTGAAGACTATATTTTTATTTCTGCCTATTGCTGTACAAAACAGCACAATTCTGTGATTTATATGCTGGATAAAAATACAAAAGAACTCATCAAAGAAATTGTATTGCCAGACAAGAGTCATGTTGGTTCTCTTGCATACGATTCTTATTACCAGAATTTATGGGTATGCTGCTATGAAGAAACAAAGAAGGTTGCGTTTGTCTGTGCGCTATCTATTTCTGATTGTATTTCGTATGATTTTGAAGAAAAGTATTTACCAGTTCGCTATACAATGCAGTATCAGATTGATACACAGAAACGATCTAGCTTTATGAATTATTATAATGGTTCCTTGTATATTGGATATTTTGAATCTAATATGAAAGCTGAGACAACGATTCAGGAATTTGAAATTACTGACGATGGTGGACTAAAAGAAACAGGAAATCTGATGAGTGATGTATATGATGATGAACCAGATGCCTATGCCTTGCCAGCTAGCTTATTTTACATTAATGGAAATGCACAGGGAATGGCTTTGGATGATATGTATATTGCGATCACGCAATCGTATGGATCGATAGATCATTCTAGATTACGTATCTTTGAAAATACAAAAAATCAGGATGGAAATGTGGATGCTAGAGATGTCAATTATGTAAGTGGAATAGATCTTCCTGTTATGGCAGAAGACTGTTATATGGATGAAAATGGTAATCTGTATATCTGTTTTGAATCTGGAGCATATGCATATCGTTCTAGACCATGTGATCATGTTGACAGGATTGTTTTTATTCCTAGATGTATATTTGCAGAATAAATGCTAAAATATAAAAAGTTGAGGTATGTATGGCAAAATTATATTTTTACTATGGAGCAATGGGTTCTTCTAAAAGTGCAAATGCAATGATGGTTGCATTTAACTATCGTGAAAGAGGCCAGAAAGTTTTACTATGTAAAACAGGCGTAGATACAAGAGATGGTGCAAGAGTCATCAAAAGCAGAATGGGATTAGAAAGTAAATGTGAATTACTGGATGAAATCTGTCACTGGGACAAAGAAAAACTTGGCTCTTATAATGTTGTGATTGTTGATGAGGCGCAATTTGCCACAAGTGAACAAATTGATTTTTTAAGTGATATTGTTGATGATCTTCATGTACCTGTCATTTGTTATGGATTAAGAGCTGATTTCCAGAATCACTTATTTCCAGGATCACAAAGACTGCTTGAAATCTGCGATGAAATCAATGAAGTAAAAACAATGTGCTGGTGTGGTCATAAAGCAATCTGCAATGCAAGATATAATGCTGATGGCATTGTAAGAGAAGGTGCACAGGTGATGCTTGGTGCAAATGATGAATATATTGCTTTATGTAGAAAACACTTTAAGGAAGGAAAATTACACCCAGATCAAGAGGTAGTTGGTTTAACGGATTAATAATATGTATTATTTGGAGGGATGATGGCAAATTTTCTTCTAATATTTTATATTGCTTCCGCATGTATTGATTCATACGCTTCAGAACATAATATGATGCGTAATTTTAAGCTTTTCTTAATGCCTGCATTAATGGCATATTTATCGTTTCATGTGAATCATGATGTTTTACTGTATATTGCTTTATTATTGTCATGGGCAGGAGATGTATATCTCATTAATAAAACAAAAAAGAATTATCAGCTGGGACTGATATCTTTTATGCTTGCTCATATATCATATGGTATCTATTTTATTCACCCGCTGCCGCTTACAAGTTTAATGTTCTGGGTTGGTGTTTTACTGTATGGAATTGCGGGTTGTCTTTACCTGAAGCTGATTCTTCCTGTAGTGCCTGCTTCGTTTAAGAAAGCTACCATTGTGTATGTGATTACGATTCTCTTTATGAGTTTGATGGCGTATGTCAATATGATCAAAACAATGAATATCTTGTCATGGCTTGGATCAATTGTGTTCTTGATTTCTGATACGCTGCTTTCTTATCAGACATATACAAAGTCACCGCAAAGAGGTGTGATGGAAACATATAGTATTGCACAATTGCTGATTGTTTTAGGAGTTATTTATGCTTCTGGAGTATAAACACGCAGACAATGATGATATTGCATCTATTTTTGCTATACAGAAAAGAAACGTACAGCTTTATGAAGATCAGACAGTTGTTGATCTAAGAGAAGTTCTTCAACAGATGCAGAATCATCTGCAGGCAAATATTGAATCTTATACAAAGATTGTATGTGGGGAAAATGTTGTTGGATATTATCGATGCAAAGAAAGCTATGATTTTTCATATGATCTTTCTTTTCTATATATTCTGCAACAATATCGAAAGCAAGGGATTGGAACACAGGTGTTAGACCATATCAAGGAAAGCTGTGAAGACCCACTTCAAATCACGATTTATCTCAGGCAGGTAGAAATCTATGATTTCCTGGTGAAAAGAGGATTTGTTGTACAAAGCCAGATTTCACGTTCAAAAATCAGTCTTAAATATGATAAAAAAAATAAGATCGGCTGATCTTATTTTTTATGATATAGACGTTTTTGAGAATATTCAGGATCAAACGTAACATTGACACCTAATCTTCTGAAGATATCCGCATCTTCTAGAGGTAATACAACTGTAGAATGTGCTTCTGATCCTTTCAGTTCACTTAAGTGTTCCATTGCCTGAGAAACAAGTGGATTTGTTTTTTCTTTCATTGCCAGGGCAATCAATACTTCATCAGAGTGAAGTCTTGGATTGCGGTTGCCTAAGTTTTCTACTTTTAATTTCTGAATCAATGAAACGGATTCATGATCAATGAGATCTGTTTCCTGGTCAATATTGGATAGTGCCTTGATTGCATTAACAATACAGGAAGCACTTGGTCCAAACAAATCACTTGTTTTTCCAGTGACAAATCTTCCATCTGGCAACTGTAATGCCATTGCTGGAGAATGTGTTTCGTTAGCCTTGTTTCTAGCTCTTAAAACAACATCTCTGTCATTGACTGTTATACCGCATTCATTCATCAATACTTCAATTTTCTGAACGGAAGATTCTGGCAGTTTGTTCTGCTTATATTGATAAAGTGTCTGGTAGTAGCGACGAATGATTTCCTGCTGAGATGCTTCCTTTGCGGCATCTTCATCCGAGATGCAGAATCCAATCATATTGACACCCATATCAGTAGGAGACTTGTATGGAGAATCCTTCATAATCTTTTTGATGATACGATTTAGTACTGGGAAAATTTCAATATCTCGATTGTAGTTGACTGCTGTTTTTCCATATGCTTCTAAATGGAATGGATCAATCATATTAATATCATCTAGATCGCAAGTAGCTGCTTCATATGCAAGATTAACTGGATGGTGTAATGATAGATTCCAGACTGGGAAACTTTCAAACTTTGCATAGCCACTATGGATGCCATTCGCAGCATCATGATAGAGCTGTGAAATGCAGGTTGCCATTTTACCTGAACCAGGTCCCGGTGCAGTGACAACAACAAGATCTTTTGTTGTTGGAATATACTGATTTTTGCCGAGTCCTTCACTGGATACAATAAAATCTACATCTGTTGGATATCCTTTGATTGGATAGTGCAGGTAAGATTGAATTCCTGAATTTCTTAATGCATTTCTAAATGCATCAACGCCATTCTGATGTGCATATTGTGTAATGACTACACTGCCAACGTAGAGTCCTAATTCCTTGAATGCATCAATCAGGCGGAATACTTCCTGATCATAAGAGATGCCTAGATCACCACGTGCTTTTGAATTTTCTATGTTATTAGCATTAATACAGATGATGATTTCAACCTGTTCTTTGAGTTCTAATAAGAGTTTAATTTTATTATTTGGATCATATCCCGGTAATACTCTGGATGCATGGTAGTCCTGGAACATCTTGCCTCCAAATTCCATATATAATTTACCGTTGAACATTTGAATTCTCTCAAGAATTTTATCTCGCTGCATTGAAAGATATTTTTCTGAGTCAAAAGCTTTTTTTATCATGATTTTACCTCGCCCCTAAAGATTATAAAGGAAGTTGCTCATTTTTTAATAAGAAATTTCATTTTTTTAGGGAGATTTGCTTTTTTTCGTGAATATATATTTAGGAGGATAAATATATGAGAAAAATAGCAGTAGAAGTTGAGCAGCTGGAATCCTGTGCTGCTCGCATGGAAGAAAAAAATCAGGATTATCTGCATCATTGTGATTTGTTGTTTCAATCGGTAGAAACAATGTCGAATGCATGGAATGGAGAGGACAATCGTGCATTTACATCGCAGATTGCTTCTTATGAATCTAATTTCAGGCAGCTGCATCTTCTAGCATCACAATACATTGATTTCTTAAGAAACAGTGCACGTTCATATCGCAATACACAGCAGGAATTAACAAGCATGATCAATGCATTAGGAGGAAAGTAACATGGCTACTATTCATATTTCTTTGCAGGAGGTGCAGGATACTGCAAACCAGTTGCGTTCGTTAAATATGTTAATGGACGAGGAATTAAATGCAATGAAGAGTGAAATGAATCGCTTAGACAGTTCCTGGATTTCAGATGGTTCTTTAGAAATTCGCAACAAATTTAATTTGTTTTCTTCACGTTTTGAGAAACAGAAAGAAACAATTAATCAATATGCTAAGTTCTTAGATTTGGCGGTATCTTCTTATGACACACTGGAAACAACGATTACATCGAATGCATCGGGCATGCAGGTCTAATACCGCTAGTTTCATAGTTATAGCGTGTATTTTTTTAACACTTGTAAGTGCATGTAAAACAAAAGAGATATCATCTATCACTTTATCCGATTGGATCATAATGCTTGATGAAGATGCAGGTATTGATTCATATATGCAGCAGACACCATATTTTATCAATGTGAATAAAGATGATGTATGTTTTGATGCCGTACAGGCTGCAGTAGAGTGGGGCGTATTGGAACAATCGTATGCTTTTGATCCTGATGAAGTATTAACGAAAGAATACTGTGCATATACATTAATGAATCTTGTTGGCAAAACAGATGGTGACATTAACATTAAGGATATTTCTGATTCGAATTTTAAAAAACAGATTGAGGCTGCAGTGAGCAGTGGACTCATGAAATTAGATCATCGTTCTATGTTTTATCCAAAACAAGCTCTTGATCGAAAGGAAGCAATAACGTATTTACAAAAAGCCGTTACATACATTAACAACCGTGAAATTACAGAAACACATACAGAGATTACATGGAATCAGAATACAGATGTGAAAGAAATTGTACCTGTATCTTATGATGCCTCATCTTGTTCCATACAGATTGATGATCCTTCTTTACAGGAAGGAGATCTCATTCATTTTCAAGATGGTTCTGAAGAGCAGTATTTTCAGATTGAAAGAATAGATGATACAACTGCGTACTTGAAAGAAATTAATTTACTGGACTATACAGAAGATATGGATCTTTCCAGCAGTCAGGAATTGAATTTTGAAAATGCAGAAATCGTTGATGGTGAAGGGGAGATATTACAGGAAACATCTTTTACAAATCATTTGACAATGATGTCTACAAAACCTCTTCAAAGAACGTTTCATATTGGTGAATTTAATGTTGTGGTAAGTGTAAGCGGAACGGCTCTAAAAGCAGAAGTGAATAAAGTATTACCGTATGGTTCAAAAGTTTACAGTTCTTTAAAACTGAGTGGAATGCATGTTGATTATCAATGGAAAAGCAAAAAAAAAGATGTCAAAGATGCATATTTTAAAGTTAAGTTTTCAACCAATGAAAGTTTTGGATTAAAGAATGGTTCTTATAAAAATCTGTATGGAGATTTTTCAAAGGCTGACAGTCAGAATCTACTGTCTTCTTTACCGAAGATGTTTGTTGAAAAACAAGATGTTGTAGAAAGAAGTTTAGAATTATGCAAAATCAAAGTTCCCGTTAATGGTGCACCGATGATGAATGTATCTATTGGATTGCGTATGAATCTGTATGCTTCAGGCAGAGTTGAACTTTCTTTAACACAGAATTCTGAAATTGGCTGTGAAGTAAAAGATGGTCAGATGCGTATGATTCATACAATGAATCATACAAATATGAATCGTTTTAAAGCAAATACAAGAGCAGGTGCAGGTATTGACGTCGGTTTGAATCTAGCTTCGCTGCGTTTAATGGATGTGAGTTTAAATGCAGCTGCAGAAGCTTCTTTGAAAACATCACTGCATATTTATGAAAATGATGAGCATAAAGTGATTCCAACTGAAGTTGGAAGTGACGTGATGGATGAAGTGCTTGAAGGAAATTCTTCGATTCTTGTATGTAGTGATATCAATGCAGAACTTGTCTTATATCTGAAGATGAACAGTGCAAAATCACAGCTTGGAAAGCTTGGGCTTACAAAGAGAAATGATTTAGCGAAACTGTCTTTTCTTCCAAAAGGAAAAACACATTTAGAGAATTTTCAATTCGTTTCAAAATGTACGAGAAAAGACCGTTTGAAAGCAGCAAAACTAGATTCACTTTCTGTCAGTAAGAAAATCCAGCTTGTAGACTATTCCTTTGTTGTACATGCAGGATACGTAAAAGCAATTGGTATCAAAGCATTGCCAGAAGGCTATACAAAAAATGATCTTGTATATACTTCTTCAAATACAGATATTGCCAGTGTAGATGCAGATGGAAACGTCAGTGGATTACAAAGCGGCAGTGTTGTTGTAACAGTGGCTACGAGTGATAAGAAACATTCTATTTCGTGTAATGTATTAGTGAGTGAAAAATAAAATATGATTTTATGGATCAGAGAGAACGATACATGTTATCCATATGTGTTGAAATACAGACAAGAAAAAATCATGATTTCTAACTACGCATTGACTGTTACAAAAAACAACACACAAGTGTATTTACGATCTGTACGGAATATTACATTAAGCAAAACTGTGTTAAACAATGAAGAAGTCTGTGAAATGCATAAAGGAAACAATGTAATTGCACAATTTTTACTGCTCATAGAACACAATAAAAATATCTATCGTAAATACGCAATGAAAGATTGTATTTTGATTGGCGGAGAAAAACATTGTGATATTGTTATTCCTTCCTTAGCTGATGTTGTATTAAAAATTGATACAATACAGCATCTCATCATTTCCTGTAGAGAATATCCATTTATTTCCTTTAACAAGAATGCATTTCTTCAAGATACAACATATCAATTTCTAGATGTCTTATGCATTCATGGATTACGTATGATCTTTATGGATGATGGTATCATGCTGCGTACTCTTGCAGATGAAGAAATTCATCTGCAGGAGTATGTTTCTCATAAAAAAGAAATGAGTTTTTCGCCTGAAAAGAAAATACGAGTGATTCAAAACCATGTGCCATCATACAATGATGAATTGCATTATGATATTCCATTACAATTAGAAGCAGTCTATCCTTCACATTTGCGCCCATTTCTTTTAGAAACAGGCCCTGCATTGCTCATGTCTTCTGCTTCTTTATCTGCAGCACTATTTGCGGCATATCAAAGCTATATGAATGGAAGAGATGTGTATTCACTCATCCCGATGATTCTTCTGCCTTCTGTGATGCTTGTTTCTTCTTTATTGTTTCAGCCATTGAATCGTATATATGATGCTCGTCAAAAGAAAAAAATAACCATGCAGAATCAACAGAAGGAACAAGAATGGATTAATGCGTATTATATGTATTATGATTCTTTCGCATCTGCGTATAGAAAATATATGGATATGTATTTTCCTTCCTGTTCACTTCTAAAATATAAAATTGAAACGAAAGAAGATCGATACCTGCATTCTATCCATGATGGAATACAACTTCGTTTCTTTGATACAAAAGATGTGATTCATCAAAACGTTGATGAAAAACTTAAACAGACAAATGATGAAAATCTGTATCCTAAAATAAATTCATTTCATATATACCATAAGATTGCGATAAAAGATGAAGGAGAAATGTATCTAAAATATATCTTTCTGCAATTCATATATTTATATGACTGTCCATGTATTGTGTATGCGGATGCATTCTGGCTTAAGAAACATCAATGGGTTCGTCTTGTTCCGAACTGTCTGTATCATAATCAAAGAATGATTACTTCATCTTTCAAAGAAGCAAAAGAATTCAGTGAATGTCTGAAAGATAAAAAGTTTTTAACAATCATCATTGATCAAAAAGATCTTTTAGAAAATGAAGCAATGATTGTATTTACAAAAGATATTGATACAGTTCAGTGTGATTTAGCAATCGATATAGAAAATACATGTGCATATGACTATTTAACAAAGCAGCAGTGTTCTTTTACATATGATATATGTGAATTAGATATGCAATACCTCTTATATCATCTTCAGAAAGATTCGTGGATCATACATCAGAAAGAGCAGGATTTCTTTTCTATACAGAATATGGAAAGAGTAACAATGCATGATATTTATGAACGGTGGCATAGAAATGATATCAATGAAGGATTATTGGCAGTGATTGGCAATGACAAGAATGGAGAGCATATTCTATTAGATCTTAACGAGAAGAAGGATGGTCCACATGGATTGGTTGCGGGTATGACAGGCAGTGGAAAAAGTGAGCTGATTATTACGATGTTGTTATCCATTGCATTGAATTATTCTTATGAAGATGTGAATTTTGCTTTGATTGATTTTAAGGGTGGCGGCACAAGCAATGCATTAAAATCATTGCCTCATATTTGTGGTACGTTATCAAATCTAGATACAAAGCATATGGAAAGAGCACTCGTATCTTTTCAGAATGAATGCATTGAACGACAGAAGAATATACAAAACATGAATGAAAGAAGTGTTCATCCAATTACAGATATTACTTCGTATCGAAAGCATCTTTTTCAATTCAAGGACATGCCAAAAATGGCAGACTTAGTGATCGTTGTGGATGAGTTTGCTGAAGTGAAAAGACTGCAGCCTGATTTTCTGCGTGATCTTGTTTCAATTGCGCGTATTGGCAGAAGTTTAGGGATACATTTGATTTTATGTACGCAAAAACCTGCAGGAATTATTAATGAAGAAATCTGGGCAAATTGTTCATTTCAGATTGTTTTGAAAGTTGCAAGAAATCAAGACGCACATGAAGTAATTCATGAACCATTTGAAATGGATTGCAAAAAACCAGGTGATTTTATTTTGTACAGTACGTATCAAGGATTGGTTCATGGAAGAAGTGCATATGCTTCCAGTAAGACAAAACATGCCAATAATCGTGTCGATATATTGCATTTGAATGGGAGGGTACAATGTACCAACGATATCGAAGCAGAATCTCCATGCAGTGAGATTCTTCAAATATTTCAAACATCAATTCATGAGTCTATCAAACAATTATGGAAACAGCCATTAGAGAAACTCTCATATGAATCAGCATATCTGCCATTTGTATTCGCAAAAGCAGATGATTACTATCATCGAGCATATATTGATTTATATTTGTATTCCACGCAGAAAAGAAATACAGTATTTCTTTGTCCAGATTTAGATGCTAGAAAGAATTGTCTTTCTACGATCTTACATGTTCTTTTTGTTTCTATGCAAAAGGAAGAATTGTTTGTAATTGATGATTTGCATTTCTTTGAGAAACAATGGCAGACAATTCACCCAGACTGGATTACACTTTGTGACAGTACAAATGCAGAACTGATTCATAATGTATTTCACTATCTAAAAAAACAGAAGAAGGAAAAGATTTTCTTGATTACAGATTTATCAAAATTTCTTCAGGAAGATGAACAATATCCTATGTTGTTTCATGAAATACTGGAACATGCTTCCATGTATGAAATGCATGTCATTACATTCGTATCTTCTTGTGATGCATTGCGCTATCGAGATTTTGTCTTTCTAGAAAATCGGTATGTCTTACAAAGTGATACACTTCCACAGATCCAGCAGTTTTTAGAGACAGGAGAGAAGAAAATATGTTCTACTGTAAATGAAGGATTATGTAAAATGGATCATGTTCTTTCATTTCAGTTACTGGAAACATCTACTTCAAAACTCGTTCAACTTTTAAAACAGTCACATGCAAATACTAAGAAAACAATCATTCCATGTATGCCAGAAAGAATTGATCGTACACAATACAAAGGTGGAAAGATTCCATTAGGCATTTCCTATACAGACTACACATGGCTGACGCTTATGCCAACACAGTCAGTCTATATTGTTTCAATCTATAAAGAAGAATGGATTGCTTATCGTAAAACAATGCAAATATATGCGAAGTGCACAACAAGAAAAGATTCAGATGAAGAAGATGGCCAGTTGATTTTCCTTTCTTTAGATGAATATCGGAAAAAGCATGCAGAAGATCGTGATGTTTTGTATGTTGGTACATCTTTTCACCAGCAATATACATTTCATTCCAGATATGAGGTAAAACATGAATATCAGGCAATCTATTTTCATGCATATGAAAGCAATCTTGTGAGGATATTATGATTATTCTATACATTGATGATGTCATTTATGAAGCAAAATACGAAGTGCGTACAGATACAACGATATCGTTTTATGAACTGATTCATACATGCAGGAAAATGTTGTTTCGTGAAAAAAATCAGGAAGAACAGCTTGTTGTGTATGAAAAATATTCTCATATGGAATGTGATGTTGATGTATCTTTATCTACTTTGTTCATACAAAATGGAATGTCATTTTATGTGTTGTGATGATAAACTAGTTACTAGAGCTTCCTGTAACATGTAAATGCAGAAGTGGAAAGGAAGAATGAAATAAAAAAGTACCTGTCGTAAAATTGAATCTGCTGATCTTGACCGGTTAGCTGAAACAATAATACGGAGGTACCTATGAAGAATTGTAACAAACAAAACGAAAAGATTGAACTAGTTGATGAAAAAACTTTAGTAATTGGTGTTGATGTTGGATCATATGATGAATATGCCAGAGCATTTACATGCAGAAAACAGGAGTTATCAAAAAAACCATTACACTTTCATAATACTGCAGAAGGATTTAAGACGTTCAAATACTGGGCAGTTAATATCATGAAAACAAATGGTCTTGAAAAGATTATCGTTGGTATGGAACCGACTTCCATATATTGGGAAGCTTTAGCTACATATTGTAAAGATAATGGAATGATTCTTGTACATGTAAATCCTG
>NZ_JBQHWJ010000046.1:0-19612 GCF_052064035.1 Bulleidia sp. HCP3S3_C9
CCAGCTGAGAAAAATAAAACATTCTGAAAGAGTAAAATCAACTGGAAGCTGGTGAAATAGTAAATTCTATTCTGTGTATACGAAAGTGGAATTTAACTTTTCAGTTCAGCATCACTGGATTTCTACCAATTCATAGAAATCTAATGATAATGGCAACATATATTGTGGTAAACTAGATGTGTATGTGTTGGAGGAAAAGAAAAATGGCAGGATATGTAGTTGTCGGAACACAATGGGGAGATGAAGGAAAAGGAAAAGTCGTTGACTTGCTTGGCAAGCACGTTGACATGGTCGTTCGTTATCAGGGTGGTAACAACGCCGGTCATACAGTTGTCGTCAATGGTAAAAAAACTGTACTTCATCTGTTACCTTCAGGTATTTTAAACAAAGATGCATTATGCGTTATTGGACCTGGTGTTGTATTAAATCCATTTGTTTTATTTGAAGAAGTTGAAGCATTGGAAAAAGAAGGATTACAGTGTGATCACTTAAGAATTTCTGATCGTACACAATTATTGATGCCTTATCACGTTAGACTTGATGAACTGATTGAAGCACGTGGCGGCAAGTACAAGGTTGGTACAACAAAGAATGGTATTGGTCCATGCTATTCCGATAAATATTCTAGAATTGGTATTCGTGTATGCGACTTGCAAGACTGGAATGTATTTGAAGAAAAGCTGAAGTCTACATTAGAAATTAAAAATGCTGAAATTGAAAAAGTATATGGCGGTGAACCATTTGACTATGATGAAATGGTTGCACAATTCAAGGTAATCAGAGAAAAGATGCTTCCTATGATCTGTGACTCTGTTTCTCTTGTCAATGAAGCATTAGAAAATGATAAAGTTGTTTTATTTGAAGGTGCACAGGCTAACATGCTGGATATCAACTATGGTACATATCCATTCGTAACATCATCTTCTCCTACAAGTGCTGGTGTATTAGAAGGTGCTGGTGTACCACCACAGTCATTGACTAGAATCATCGGTGTTGCCAAAGCATATTCTACACGTGTTGGTGAAGGTCCATACATTACTGAATTGCTAGGTGATGAAGGTGAAGCATTAAGACAGAAAGGCTTTGAATTTGGTGCTACTACAGGTAGACCACGTAGATGTGGATGGTTAGATCTTCCTGTTGTAAAACAGGCAGTCAGAATCAATGGACTTACAGATATCGCAATGACAAAGATTGATATCTTGACAGGCTATGACAAGATTCCTGTATGTGTTGGCTATGAACTTGACGGAAAACAAATTGACTATGTACCTGCTTCCCTAGAAGTATATGGCAGATGCAAGCCAGTATGGAAAGTCTTTGATGGATGGACGGAAGATATTTCTCAGATCAGAAACTATGAAGATCTTCCTGAAAACTGCAGAAAGTATGTTGAATTCGTTGAAGAATATACAAAGACATCTGTATCTTTAGTATCTGTTTCTCCTGAACGTGAAGGTAATATCATTCGCAAGCCTTTAATCTAATGGAACCAGAAAAAGAAAAGAAAAAACCTGTAAAGCAGCAGCCTCATATTCTTACAAGAGAAGATGAAGAAATGTTTCAGCAGGATCGTTATGAAGAACAGTTTGAATCTCATGATGACTATGACAGAGAGTAATCTCTGTCTTTTTTTATATCTCACGAATAAAAAAAGACACTTCACCTTGAAGTGCCCTATTTCTTGATACCTAATCCTACAACACCATCTTTTTCTACTGGGTTCTTGCTTAAGAACTTTTCAATATCCGCATAAGAATTGATGACATTGTATGTGACAGACTTCCAGTCACGTTCATGACCATGTGCAAACAAGAAGTCTTCAACACCTGTTTCCATGGATGTTTCAGGAACTAATGTAACGCGTGGATCATTATCATCCAGCCAGTTCCATCCTTCCATAACACCTTTATCTTCAGGCAGAGGTAAATGATACATAACAGACATATAATCATGTCCAGCTTTATTGTAAAACCAGGTGTTGCCAATAAACAAGTTTCCATCCTTGTCTTTATACAACATTACTACATTTTGAAATACATCTAAACTTTCAGAAAAACTGATACTTTCGCTCATATTTGTATCCTCCATTTATTATTAAATATTCATTGAAACAAAAAATCAATAGATTATTGTTCAATATTTCACAAAATATTTTCTGTAAAACGCTTACTTGTGAAAGAGCTTACGCATATTTTTTACATTTCAATGCACTGCGACGCACTTCCATCTGTCTTAGCATCATATCTGCCTGATGGCACTTCTGTTCATTAAACCCTTCCAGCGTTTCACATTTGATTTGATTTTTATTTAAATACGGAAGATACAGATCATCTAAAATCATATAGCCTGTAAAATCAGGATGTTCAAACAAATAGTCTGTAATATGCTTCTGACGCTCTTCAAAGTCCTGTGCGGTTACGCCAACAACCTTGACCCCCTTTTTCAAACCACATTTCTTTAAATATCTTTGACAATATCCAACTCCCGCAAATCTCCAGGAAGAAGAAATGACAATATTGATATCATATTTCAAACAAAGATCGGATAGCCTTTTGATACTTGGAATATCCGCAAATTGACAATCATCTTCTTTGATTGAACGTACTTTAAAAAGTGGATCTGTTTCTTCTCTGCACCAGATGTTAATGACGCCATCAAAATCAAGGAATAGATAATACTTCTTTTTACCGTTTTTAATATTTTTTAAAGCGATGGATTCGATTGCATCCAGTCGCTCTTCCCACTGTTCTTCTGTAAATGTATCCATGTAAATATTTTACCTCTTTTCAAAAATAATGACAGTATTCATGAAATAAATTTGACACGTATTTCAAAGTGTCAATTCCCCTCTTAAATTTGTTTCCATGAGTTCTTTAATTAATTCAGAATCATATCCTTTCGAAAAAAGATAATACATCTTCGCAACACAAGCCTCGCTTGTCATATCATATCCACTGACAGCACCCGCTTCCTTTAAACCATTGCTGGCTTCATACGCACCAAGAATCACTGATCCATGAGAACATTGAGAAGTCACTGTCACAATCGTCCCATGCTCAAATGCACGCTTAATTAAAGGAAACAGTTCCTTTCCATCCTGTGGAATATTTCCAGCACCAAACGTTTCAACAACGATGCCTTTTAAAGCATTCATCATAATAGGTTCAAACAAATCAAATTGAATTCCTGGAAATACTTTCAACACACCAATCGGCACTCTTTGCAGCTTCTGGAATGAGAATGGCTGATCTGTTTCTTTCATCAGTGCAGAACGATGATATCGAATATCAATGCCAACATCTGCCAATGTTGGATAATTTGGTGACATGAATGCAATCAAATCATTCGCTGAGAATTTAATTGCACGATTGCCTCGTAATAGTTTACCGCCAAAATAAAGACAGACTTCATGTATATTCTCATTAGAAGCAATCAGAAAAGATGTAATTAAATTATCTCTTGCATCATTTCTAATTTCACAAAGTGGAATTTGAGAACCAGTGAATACGACTGGCTTGCTTAAATTTTCCAGCATGAAAGATAATGCGGAAGCAGTATATGCCATTGTATCAGTACCATGCAGCACAACAAATCCATCATAGCTTTCATAGGCATTCGCAATGATTTCTCCAATCTTGTTCCATTCATCAACAGAAACACTAGAGGAATCCAGCAGTGGCTCTAAAGATACAAGATCCCACAGTGGCATCTTTTCATCTTTTAATTCCTGTATGTTATTCAACTGTTCTAGAAAAGAATCTTTTTCTGGCGTATAGCCATGGTCACTTTTCATCATACCGATTGTTCCACCGGTATAAATAATCAGTATTCTCTTTTTTATGTATACTTCCATCAAACTGACCATCCCATCCTATTTGTCTAAGTTATATTTTAGTAAATTTTCAAGAAATGAAAAGCGAAATATTCAGTATAATAATAGATCCATTGAATTTTCACATAAAAAGTCTGAACAGCAATTCAGACTTTTCTAAAACAGAAAATAGGTTCTGTGTTAATCTTTCACAATCAGTCTGCCTTCTATATGTGCATTTAAATGCTGATTTTCGCTCAAATATTCTTCAATGATATCATTGGTAGAAGTAGAAACAATACGTGCCTTCTTACGTGCTTCAATCGTTTCTAGAGATACATGGAAGAATTCATCAAAGTTCGTATAATGGAACTTTGCAAGACTGATAGAATAAAGTTTTTCTTTATTGATCGGCTCTTTCTGATATTCAAACTTTTCAAATTCTTTTGTTGTTCTGTTATAGACAATTTCAATGCCTTTTGAAAATTGATAGAACTCACAATGCTCCCCTTGCCATACTTCATCTCTCACCATATATTTCACCATACGAATGAATTCATCGCCAGTTACTTCCAGCATATAGATAGGATCATCATATGGCAGACATTCCTTCAAATCCTGATACATCACAATTGGGCCAAGCTGTTCAGATCGAATTGCACCCGAACCAAACATTGCAATATTCACGTTCAAACTGCGATATACAGCATCCGCAAGTAAATTGCCAAGCTCAGTTTCCTGGTTGCGATTTGGATGCGTCAATTCTCTTGCTAGACGCGTAATGACTCTCTGATATTTCTGGTCCGTTTCATTCTTGTAGGAATAGATTAGCTTCATGATTCTTCGATCCACAGAACAATGGTCATTGTCTATTGGAACGATTTGCCATTCATAAGAATCAATACAATTGTTATCTGTATCTACAACGATATCAAATCTTCCAATCTGATTTGTACCTGTACCTGCCTGCACAATCAAAATATCATTCACAATACAAGGTTCTTCTAATAATGTATGAGAATGTCCGCCAATGATAATATCAACACCCAGACTCTTATCTAATAATGAAGCAAGCTTCTTATCTTCTTCAAATCCAATGTGTGTTAATAAGACAGTGAAGTCAATGTCAATGGAATTATACATATTGCAGATCTTCGCAATCGCTTTTGCGGCATCTTCTACGTCAATCAAAGAACCAATCATACCATCGTTCTTTGTCTGTGAAATAACTTCTTCTGTCAAGATTCCAATAAATAAAATCTTCATGCCATCAATCTTTAAAACTCTACATGGCTTAAATAGTCTTGCATTATTTGTACGGATATGCAGATTTGCGTTTACAATTGGAAACTTTGCGCATTTTTCTAAAAACAGCAACTGTCCAATACCATAGTCAGTCTCATGGTTGCCAATTGTTACAATATCAGGAGAAAGCATATTCATGATTTCAATTGTTGATAATCCCTGATATTCACTGTCAATGATGGAACCACGGAACATATCTCCCGCAATGGCATATACAACATTCTTTTCTTTCTTTCGTACATCATTGATATAGCCAGATAGTAACGAAACACCACCGATAAGTTTCTCATCAATATGTTCTGCAAGAAAATCACCATGCAGATCATTAGAATGTAGAATCGTTAATTTTTTTGTATTCTTTGCCGTCATAACAAAGCCCTCCTCCAGTTTCAAATAATTATCTTTTGTATATATATTTTCTAGCATCAGTATATCATAGTAAGTTATTACTTACTATGAAGGAAGAAAAAAATCGTTGCTTAACAACGACATTTAGATTTTGAGCGACTTTACCCAGTCAATCAAGTAAGAAGATAATGTTACTGTTATCAACGAATAGAAAATTCGTGTCAGTGGAATATATGTTAGAGAAAGCATTAATACAACAACATCTGTAAATAAATAAGAGCGTGCCAGTTTCCAATGTAAAATACGTGAAATCGATAATGCAAGTGCATCATCTCCTCCACTCGATCCACCTTGGCGGATAATAAGACCTACGCCAATTCCTACAAACATTCCTCCTGCAATTGCAGCAATCAATGGCCTGGATGATAAATCAGGAAGCATCGGTGGAAACAATTCCCAGAATTTATAGCTCAGCGATACAAATGTTGTAGAAATAAATGAAATTTTAATAAATCTTGAACCAAGATACTTCCACGCTAATGCATAACATGCAATATCAAGAATCGGAGTGATATAGGCTGGAGAAATTTTCAGCCATTGTTCAACAAAAAGCATCATTCCAATCACACCGCCTTCGGTAATATGTGTACGTTGATGAATGTTATGGATACCAAATGTACAGATCATTGCTCCTAACAGTATAACAAGTACACTTTTGACTGTGATGCCTTCTTTTAAACGACTCCATAGCTTTGATATTCGACTTTGCATAGATTTCCTCCTTGTGGTTGCAGTATTATCATGGATTGTAACAATAATGTCAAGCATCCATCATACGGTGGATCCCCTTTTTCATTTATTGTAAAAGAATATATTTTTAATTGATATTGATAATATAGACAATGTGTTTAAATTTAAACACATTGAAGTTTTTATAAAAAAATCTTGATGGCATCAGCCAGAAAGTACTCACAGATTCTCTTCTATCTATGGGAGAAGATGGTATTATCACCCACACTGTCTATTCAGAAGTTCCACCACATGTAGAATATGCATTAAGTGATCTTGGTGAATCAATGCGTCCCATTCTTGCTGTAATAAAAGAATGGGGTATCAACTATAAAAAACAATATGAAAAGTCGGAGTTGATCCGACTTTTCATTTACTTCTTTCTCTGAAAATACTTTACAATTTCAACGAGCGGGATAATGGATAAAGCAAGCAGCAGTGAGATGCCATATTCTACATATGTAATTGGTGTAAATCCAAATGCATTTGCCAAGAAAGGAATTTCAATCACACATGTTGTAAAGATCAATGAAAGAATCATAGTGAATACCAGAAAGCGATTATGATTGTTTTCTTTGAATAGTTGAAAGATGGATGCAGAAGTTGAACGCATATTGAAACTATGAAAAATTTCACACATTGACATTGTTAAAAACGCCATTGTCATTCCCTCTTCACAATTTGTAATATTCATAAATACCCATCTTCCTGTTTCTAATCGTTCACCAATAAAGAAGGCTGCCAATGTTAACAGTGTTACAATGACGCCTTGATAAACAACATTGAATCCAAGACCCTGTGCAAAGATACCTTCAGATGCATTTCTAGGCTTTCTTTGCATCACATTACTTTCCTCTTTTTCCATGCCTAATGCAATGGATGGTAAAGAATCTGTGACAAGATTAATAAATAACAAATGTGGTGCTTTTAAAATCGTGAAGTTTAATAGTGTAGAAATAAAGATAGATAGTACTTCAGCAAGATTTGAACTCAGCAGAAACTGAATTGCCTTTCGAATATTATCGTAGATTCTTCTGCCTTCTTTGATTGCCGTTACGATTGTTGCAAAGTTATCATCTGCGAGTACCATATCTGCAACATTCTTCGTAACATCTGTACCAGTGATACCCATCCCAACACCAATATCCGCTGTTTTAATACTTGGTGCATCATTGACACCATCACCTGTCATCGCAACAACATTTCCAAGAGATTGCCATGCTTTTACGATACGTGTTTTATGTTCTGGCTGAACACGTGCATATACTCTGTACTTCTGCACGTTTTCCATAAAATCTTCATCACTCATCTTCTGCAGATCATATCCAGTGATTGCCTGTGAAGAATCTTGTAGAATATCCAATTCTTTCGCAATTGCAACTGCAGTATCTAAGTGATCTCCAGTAATCATGATTGGTGTAATACCAGCACTCTTGCATGTTTTGATTGCATCTTTGACTTCAGGACGCACAGGGTCAATCATTCCCATCAGTCCAATAAAGATAAGATCATATTCAATTGTTTCCTTGTCAGCAAATTCAGATGCATCTGTATATGTCGTATATGCTGTAGCAAGTACTCTAAGAGCCTGATCAGCCATTGACTTATTCACCTGCAGAAGATGATTTTTCTCTTCTGGTGTAAGAGGCTGAACTACACCATCTTTCATGATTTTTGTACAACGATCAATGAGTACGTCAGGTGCACCCTTTGTATATTGCATATAGGATGTACCTTGCTGATGTATCGTACTCATGAGTTTTCTCGTAGAATCAAATGGATATTCATCAACACGAGGTTCATTCTTCAATAAATCATTTTTATTCAGATGATTCTTTAATGCATACTGTACAAGTGCAGCTTCTGTAGGTTCCCCATTCACTTCCTGCTTCTCATCTACCGTTGCATCATTACATAAAACCATTGCCGTAGACAACAATGTTTCATCTTCTCCATATGTCTTCACAACTTTCATTTTGTTCTGTGTCAAAGTACCCGTTTTATCTGAACAGATAATAGAAGCACATCCTAGTGTCTCTACTGCAGTCATCTTACGGATGATTGCTTTCTTCTTTGACATATTCGTAACACCAATGGATAAGACAATCGTAACAACTGCGACCAGTCCCTCAGGAATTGCCGCAACTGCCAGGCTTACCGCAACCATAAAGAAGTCGATACTCTTTTCAATGATCAGCATCATATCATTGCTCGCAAAGATATCTCGATGCATAAACATTGAGAATACAAAAATAAATACACAGATACCAATTACAATCTTTGTTAAAACATTAGATAATTGAGAAAGCTTGATCTGTAGAGGTGTCTTGCCTTCTTTTGTTGTACTGATGACTTTAGCAATCTTACCCATTTCCGTATCCATACCTGTACTTGTAATGAGTACTTTACCTCTGCCATACACAACATCACTTCCGCGATATACCATATTCTTTCTATCACCTAAAGGAATATCATCCTGTGCAATAACATCTGTATTCTTTTTTACACTTGTACTTTCTCCAGTTAATGCAGATTCTTCTACTGTTAAAGAAGCACATTCAATGATTCTTCCATCTGCATTGATTGAATCTCCAGCTTCCAGTAAAACAACATCACCTTTTACAAGCTGCGTGGATGGCAGTACAACAACCTTCTGATCACGCAGTACCTTGCTTGTTGAAGCGCTCATTTTCTGTAATGCTTCTATGGCTTTCTCTGCTTTACTTTCCTGCAGAACACCTAAGACTGCATTGATTAAAACAACAATCAGGATAATCAAACTATCCGTTGGAAAAAATGCTTTCTGTTCTAAGGAACATTCATAATATGAAGTAAATGCTGAGATCAAAGCTGCAACTAATAGAATGATAATCATTGGATCCTGCAGCTGTGATACAAAACGTTTCCATAATGGAATGGATGGTGGTGCTTCCAGTTCATTTGGTCCATCTTTTTCTAGTCTTTCTTTTGCCTCTAAAGATGTTAAACCATTCTGCGTTGTTTGTTTTTCTTTTACAATCTGTTCAATTGACTTATTAAAATCCTGCATTTTATTCCCTCCTGCCAAATAAAATAGACCTTTGATAGACAGATATAATCTTGTCTACCAAAGGTCTTGCTTCTAAGTCTGACACCAGATAAATATGTATTTATCGGTTGGTGATGTGCAGATGGATACAATCGTATATCCATAGCTACTCCCCTATTGGATGAGAACAGTTTAGATGAAACCTCTAAATTAGTCAATCCATACAGGTAAATTATTTGTGAAGAATTTTATGTACTTCTTCGAGCAGTTCTTCACTGGCTTTTTTCGTATCTTCTGCATCCATGATTGCGGAAACAACACAGACACCTTGAATTGGACTGTCTTTCAAGATAGAAAGATTATCTTTTTTCAGTCCACCAATGGCCGCAACTGGAATACTGACAGCATTACATATTTCATTCAATACTTCTACTTTTGTGATCTTTGTTTTTACATGTGTTTTTGTTGGATAGATTGCACCACATCCAATATAGTCAGCACCATCTGCTTCTGCCTTGATAGCGGCTTCAACAGTTTTGGCTGTTGCACCAATGACAGCATCTTTTCCCATGATGTCACGTGCAACTGAAATCGGCATATCTTCTGCACCTAAATGCACGCCACATCCAACAGCCATCGCAACATCAATACGATCATCAATGATCAGTGGAATCTTGTATGCATCTGTAATCTTTTTCACTTTACATGCAAGTTCATAATAAGAAAGTGTAGAACGATCTTTTTCACGCAGCTGTACTAAAGTTACGCCACCTTCACAGGCACCCTTTACTTTATCTAAAAATGTTTCTTCACTCATACCATCAGAGTTTGTAATACAGTATAACGTACAGTCAATATTTTTCATTTTATCACCTCAATCTGAAATAAACGGCGATCTTCTTCTGTTAATTGATAGACTTCATCCATGAAATACATATGGAATGTTCCAGGGCCATCTGCCTTCGTTTTTTCTGCCGCTACTTCATAATAACACGTTGCATCTACACATGCATCAAATGCATCTTCACAAGCAAGAAATGTTGCGATTGCTACATTTAACATACATCCAGTACCAGTCAAGCACCCCATCATTGCTCGTCCATTACGAATACACACTGCTTTTTCGCCATCTGTGATAATATCTGTTTTTCCAGAACATACGACAATACATCCAGTGCTTCTAGATAAATCCATCAACCATCTTGCACTCTCATACACATCTTCTACGTCTAAGATATCAGCATCTACACCATGCGCATGTGACGTTAAGCCATAGAAAGCTTTACACTCACTGATATTTCCTTTGATGACTGTTGGTTTTGCTTTTAAAAGCAACTTTTTTGCATACTGCATTCTTAATGGGCTGCATGCAACACCGACTAGATCAAGAATACAAGGAATGTGATGTTCCAATGCAATCTTTGCACTTTTGATCATTGATTCTGCACGTACATCATCAAAGTTTCCAAGATTCAATGCCAATGCCTGAGAATTTAAAGTGATGTCTTCTACTTCTTCTGGATGACAAGCCATAATTGGCTTTCCACCAAATGCGAGTATTAAATTTGCACAGTCATTAATCGATATCGGATTTGTAATGCAATGAATCAAAGGATTTTTTTCAGTGATTTGTTTCAACAATTTGATTTACCCCTAACTTTCTCTGAATCATCTGTAAACTGCCATTACGAGACATTGTTGTGAGCACAACAAATGCAATACTTCCACCAATGATCGTACCCATCAAGAAACTTGGGACATAGAACATCCATGTTAAACCTGTCTTCCCCCAAAGGTATGTCATAACTGGATAAGAAATAATGGATCCAATAATACCTGTTCCAATGATTTCCCCAAGTACTGCAGCCCAGATCTTACCTTTAGAAAGTTTATAGAAAATGCCAGACAGTGTTGCACCAAAGATAGCCCCTGTTAAAGCAAGTGGTGGAATTCCCATTGTCATCATTCGAATCAGACCAATTGCTAAAGCACATAAGAATGCGTACCAAGGTCCCATAAAAACAGCCATTGTAATGTTAATCAGATGTGCCATTGGACACATGCCTTCGACACGTAAGATTGGTGAAATAACAACGCCTACTGCCACCATCATTGCAAAAAAGACCATGCATAAAAGTTTGTTGTGTTTATTCATATGATATTCCTCCTGTATGCAGATGGTAAAAGAAAACACGCAAAAACCATCTGTCTATGGTTCGGTATCTGACAAACAGTCATCTCTCAACCTGTCACTTCAGGCTCCCTCGCTTGTTTTCTCTACTCTAGGCGCTCCCCTACAGTAAGGTAATCAAATAAAAACGACCTGCACGCAAAGAGACAGGTCATAATCATCAACTTATTCTCCCTACGTCGGCATTATCCGTACAGGTTTGATGGGTCGAAGTCGAACTTCCTCTCAGCAATTGCTCCCCGTATTTATTTACTACAAAAACTAGTTTAGTACAAAAAAGAACATAGTTCAAGTAGCAATCTATCTTTCAACTTCACAAAAAAAAAAAAAAAAAAACAACCTTGTTTTTCAATTGAACAAAGCTGTTTTCATAAGTATTTTTGTAATATCGGATTTAATATTTTCATGTCCATTGGTTTTGGTACATAATCATTCATCCCTGATTGCATTGCCATTTGCTTATCTTCTTCAAATGCATTGGCAGTCATCGCAATAATTGGAATATTTGCTTTCTGCGTATCTTTCATATTTCTAATTTCTTTACATGCTTCATAGCCATTCATAAAAGGCATCTGAATATCCATTAAAATTAAATCAAAATACCCATCACTCGCATTTTGAAGCATCTCAATACATTGCTGACCATGAGAAGCATGTTCCACAAGATATCCTTCACTTTTTAATATTTCAATAGCAATTTCAGCATTTAAATCATTATCTTCTGCTAAAAGAATACGTTTGTGTTTCATCTCATTGTTTACAATTTCTTTTGTCATTACCTGTTCTTCAGCGAAATCTTCTTTAGAAGCAATTTGTAAAGCAATGTCCACTGTAAACTTTGTACCTTTTCCTTTGATACTTTCTACTTTAATTGTTCCACCCATCAAATCAACCATCGATTTCACAATAGATAGCCCTAAACCTGTACCACTGATTTTGTTCTCTGTCGTTGTATGTTCTCTAGTAAATTCTTCGAAAATATGTGGAAGGAATTCTTCACTCATACCATATCCTGTATCTTCACACACAAAAATATACCGCGCATAATTTTCTTTATGAGATGGCACTTCAATTACTGATACTGTAATTGCATGATCTGCAGGTGTGTATTTAATTGCATTGCTAACGATATTTAAATAGATTTGCTGAAGTTTTGTAATATCACAGAACGCATAATGATGTTGAACTTTAGAATCTACTTGAAAATGCAATCCTTTCTTTTTAACATCAGATTCAAATACGAAATTTACGGAATGAAATAATTCACTTAAATTACATGGCTCTAAATTCAATGTTGCAGTACCGCTTTCAATACGAGCCATCTCTAAAACCTGATTAATAATTGTTAAAAGAAGATTGCTGGATGCTTGAATCTTTTTCAAATATCCTTTTGCTTTCTCTTTATGATCAAGATTTTGTTCCATCAAACCTGAAAAGCCAATAATTGCATTCATTGGTGTACGAATATCATGACTCATATTAAATAAAAATCTTGTTTTTGCTTCATTTGCACTACGTGCCTGTTCTGCAGATTCTTTCAACTGAATAGCATATTGCTGCTGTTGAAACTTTCTAGAAGTATATAAGTAAAAGGATGTAGAAATCATCAAAGAAAATAAGTACGAAATAAAGATCGTAGTAAACCATTGTGATGCAGGAATCCAGCCATCTTTTGGCTCAATCTCAAAGTACCACATGTAGTTAGGAATATTACACTCCACCGTTAAACAACGCTTCGATAAAGGTTCCTCACTCTGTGCAAGTACAAAACGATTAGAAATATCTCCGTCACTTTTCCATATTTCATAGTTATATGATGCATCATTTAATTTATCTAATCCGATTTGATCAATAAAGCGATTCCAATCAATTGCAAGAACAACAAATCCCCAGAAATTTTCATTTCCTGAAGCATCTTTTTGATATACTGGATTAAATAATAAAGCACCTGTTCCACCTTGCTTCAATTGATATGGGCCACCCAATGTATATTCATTTGTATTTTTTGCTAAAGTTGCATCGTTATGCCCTACAGAAAGAGAAAGCAAATCCAATCCTTGTACGATTTCATTTCCATCTTCTGGATAAACCGTAGAAACTATTCCACTGGGAGCAATCTCAAAAGCTTTTACGACTCCATTTTCATTTGGAATCAATTCAGCTAATTTTGAAAATTCATTCTGATCAAGAGGATATCATTCATTAATTGTATTTTCTAGAAAATCGGAGATAACAACATATTGATCTAGTTGTGATTTAATTCTGCGAACTGTACTTTTTGCAGTATATGTTGCGTTTGCTTTTTGTTCTTTTTCAGTATAAGAGTTAACGATGATTCCAAAAATGAGTGCAACAATAAAAGAAATCATACCAACGATATAACAGTTTCTTTTAATTCTTTTCACAACACTCTTTTTATTCATTCATCATCCAACTTTTCTAAGACAGCACAGTTTCATCTTATCGACAAAAAACATGCTTATATATTATATCGCTTTAATCAATTCAAAAATACACTTTCAATAACATTTAAAGAAAAAACGTAATATTCATAGAAAAAAAGCCAGAAATAAATTCTGACTTATACTTTCTTTTCCATCACATATGCTTCTTCCATTTTAGATGTAGAAGCAACAGTACCAGTTTCATAAACATTGCTTGCAATTAATATACCTTTTTCAATTGCACCATCTGCACATTCTTCATATCCTTTAAAACATGCAATCGTTGTACTTGCCTCTTTCTCTTCTGCATCACCAAGAGTTGCGATGTACTAGAATTCTTTGTTTTTTACATATCATCGTGATATACACATTACCCATCATGATTTTTACAATAATAGCATGCAGAACATGAAGCAATCTTCTTAGATGCACAATTGATTTTCTCTACAATATTTCCACTCTCTAATGCACCACGCATAAATGCATCGCACAACAAATCAGAATTTCCACCAATTCTAGGACTGCCAGCCAATATCAATATTTTTTATTCATATAACCCTCATAATTCAACTAATAACTATTATCTATCATTTTCTTTTTGTATATGATATCATTCGTCTTAATCAAGGGGAGATTTTTTATGTTTGTATTTAATATTATGTGCAAGCTTTTTTTGCGGATGGGTTGGGTTACTATTTGAATAAAAAAGGTATCCTGACAGAAGATGTGAATCAGCATTTATCTTCATTCATTATTAAAATTGCTACGCCTTGTCTGATTATTTCTTCTGTGACTTCAGTTTCCAGCATCGATCAATCCTTTGTCATTCAGCTTGTCATTATCGGTGTTGCTATCTACTGCATGCTGCCTGTTGTTGCATTTCTTTTAGCAACTGCATTTCCTTGCTTTCAAAGCAAGAAAAATACTTATGTCTGTATGTTTATGTTCTCCAACTGTGGCTTTATGGCATTGCCTATCGTGCAGTCCATCTTTGGAAATGATGCCATCTTCTATAACACAATTCTGCATTTGCCATACAATATACTATTCTTTACGCTTGGCAGTTATCTATTATCAAAAGACGGAGAAACAACATTTTCATTTAAACCACAACAGCTATTATCTGCTGGTGTTGTATCATCCCTGATTGCGATTATTTTATTCTTTACACATATACAGCTGCCAGAATGCATCAGCGGTTCTCTTTCCTTTATTGGAAGCGTTGTAACACCACTTTCCATGATATCCATTGGTGTTTCCATTGCCTGCTATCCAATCAAAGAAGTCATTACAAATAAAACGTTGTATTTTATGAGTGCACTCCGTTTAGTACTAATACCAGTGATTACATACTTCATGATGCATCTATTTGTAAATGATCCAATGATTGTACAAATGGTAACAATTACATTAGGCATGCCAGTTGGAAGTATGGTTGCGATGGGTGCAAGTGAATACCATGGAGACGTGAAGACTGCTTCGTTTAGTGTTGCGCTTTCTACCCTGTTATCTTTAATGACAATTCCAATATTACTGCTTCTACTCGCATAAAAAATGGCATTTCTGTCATTTTTTTATATTAGCTGATTTTCAAGAAAATACTCATAAATACCATCTTCTTCAACAGATTTGCAAGTCAAATCTGCACGTTCTTTCACTGCATCTTTTGCATTTCCCATAGCAATCCCTGTACCAGCTGCATCCAGCATTTCAATATCATTCTCGCCATCTCCAAAAGCAATTGCTTCTTCTTTAGAAAAGCCATAATACTTCAATACTTCATTGACCGCATTTCCTTTTCCACAGTCTTTTGGAATGATATCAACAGCTCTATCCCACCACGCAGTAATTTCAGTATGCTTTGTTCCTTTTAATACTGTTGTATATTCTTCTTTTTGACATGCACACATGATCTGATAGATATCTTGTTTACAAACTTCATCAAAGTTCTCTACGATATGCATTGGCTGATTTCCAAATGCAAAATATTGTGCAAGATCTGCATCTGTTCCATTTGTTACAAGCAGATGTTCATTACTGATGGCAATTGCACGATGCATATCTTTTAAATTTTGAATGATCTGAAACTTATCATTTTTATCCAACGGATTTTTAAAAATCACTTTGTCTTTTGTCTGAATCAATGAACCATTAAATGTGACAATCACATCAAACTGAATATCCTGAAAAAGTGGCAGTCCAATATTTCCTCTACCAGTTGCCAAACATAACAAAACACCATTGTACTGTAATGATAGAAGTGTCTGTTTTGTTCTTTCAGACAGTTCTGTATGTCCCATCTTCAGTAGTGTCCCATCAATATCAAAAAATGCAATTTTTATCATAGAAAATCCTCCATGTATCAGTATACAAAAAAACAGGCGGTACTTTGTTTCAAAAGTACTAACCTGTCTTCATTTTTTGAATTAATGAATTTCTTCAGCTACGATTTCAGCAGCGTGGTATCCATATCCCAAAGCCTGGTCAAAACCATTACCATATGTCTTGCCATCTTTTTCTTCAATAGAACCAGCTACATCACCTGCAGCATACAATCCCTTGATTGCATTGCCATCTTTATTTATAACATGTGTATCAGTATCTGTAACTAAACCACCTGTTGTTAAATATAAAGTAGGAACAACGTGTGTTACCCAGATACCATCACGTGTTTCGATATATGGACAGATCTTGCGGCCAAATTCATTTGGTTCACCAGCTAAAGCATATTTGTTATTTGCTTCAATTGCATCTTTTAAGTTATCTAAACCTAAAGCTTTTGCGGCATCTTCTACAGAATCATAGTGCTGTGTAGCTTCTCTTTCGAAAATGGACTGATAGCTGAATCCATAAGCGTCGAAGTCTCTTGTCTTCTGTGCAGCTTCATCGTCATAGATGTAATAGAATTCTCCACCATTTGCTTCATCCATCATTGCCTTGCTTAATACTGTATGGTTGCTAGCTGTGATATTACCAAATTCATCACCACTTGCATTCACCATAATACCAGGCGTAGAAGTATGCATGAATGCCAATTCATAGTTTGTTCCATATTCGCTCATGAACATGCCTAAGAATCTACCCATGCATTCAATATCAGCACCAATTTCCTGTGCCATCTTAATACCATCACCAGTAGATCCAGGAACACAGTTTACACTCATTCCAGCGTATTGAGGATAGTATTCATCAAACATTTCCTGATTTGCACCAAAGCCGCCAGTTGCAAGTACTACTGCCTTGGCTGTAACGTTGTATGTTGTACCATCTTCACCTTCTGCTACAACACCTGTAACTGCACCATCTTTATTTGTAGAAATAGAAGTAACTGGTGTGCTGTAGTGAACATCAGCACCTAACTTTTCCATTCTCTGTGCCAATAGCATAGCAGCGTATCCTGCACCACCCTGATAGCATCCAGGAGCGAGGTATGGTGTTAAGCCATATGATAAACCACCTTCATAGTTACCCATAGAAGCAAAACCAACACCGATATCCTTGAACCAGTCAACAACTTTACCAGCATTTTCAAGCATAACCTTCTGGTATGGCTGTTCACCATTAAAGCGGTCATATTCAGGATTGATCAAATTCTTGAAGACTGGAAGTAAGAGGTCCATATTCCAGCTTGGATTATTCTTTTCATCACCTAATGCAAAGTTTGCTACAGTTTCAGAATAAGAGTTCATAATGCCAGAATATGTCGTTGGCATGCTTCCGCCAGGAATTTCATTCTTTTCAAATACACCTACGTTATAGCCCTTTTCAGCTAAACGCGTTGCTGTAATTAAACCAGCGTTACCTGCACCTACAACAACAACGTCATAAGATACATCTTTGCTAGACTTAACAACCTGCTTTTCAACTGGCTTTGAGAATGCACTGACAGATCCACCAGCCTGTTCAATGGCATCCTTTACAGCCTTCTTGACAGCGTTACTTGTAACTGTTGCACCACTGACACTGTCTACTTCTAAACTCTGGTTTTCAAGAATTCTTGCTGGAATACGTGCAGCTGCATAGTTACCAATTCCCATTGTTTCTTCGTGACTTGTTGTTGAACAGCTGACAATTGCACCGTCCTTGAATTGTGTTGTTACATAGACCCAGTCTTCATGACCCATAGCCTTTGTTGTGTACTTGCCATCTTTTACCTGCGCTGTTTCTTCATTGGAAGAACCCTTTGCAGAAGCGATAGCTTCATTGTAGGCATTCTTGACAGCGTCACTTGTGAAAGTTGCTCCACTGACACCATCAATTTCATCTCCATTTGCCTTTAAGATGTTTTCCTTTAATGTTTCAATTGCCTTGCCGCCAACTTCAGGTGTTTCATCGTCTGCAGTAATTTCAACATTTTTAATTTCAGTGTCACCGACTGTTAATTTAACAGTAACATCACCACCGAAACCTTTACTTGTAGCTTCGTATTCACCCGCAGTAAACTTTGATTTACCATTGGATACACTACATCCACTTAATACAAGCATGATGCATAAAGAAGTAATTAGTTTCTTCATTTTCATTCCCTCCACTATGCATTCAGTGTACTTTATCAAGTATATTGATAAACAAGTGCTATTTTTATATTTTTTTCACTGGGATCAATAGCTCAATTATGTTCACTTTTTCACAAAGCTTATCACGATACGATGTGACGAGTCTGGTAAATGGATCAGATTTGATACAGTATTCAGGATATTTCACAAGTGATTGTTTTATCAAACTCTCAAGCTGGTTGATGTTTACTTCGTTTTTATACGCAGTCACAATTGAAATCGCTTTCCCTGCTTCTACAATTTCTAGATTTTCGCTTTGATAATCAATTCTTTCATAGAAATTCGTTTTACTTGTCATTAAACATAAAGAATAGTTTTGTATCTTTTCATTTTCATAATGTAAAACAAGACTTGATTGCGTATAGAACAGATTGGAATACCATAAAGATACAGATGTACAGTCTTCTTTAATAAACTCTTTTATATTTTTAGTATTGTTTCCAAGAAGATATCGAAATGTTTTATCCATATCTACTAAAACAGGAACATCTTTTTGTGTCGCTGCTCTTTGCAGAAGATGTTTGTCAAAATCCAGCTGTCTAACCTGTGTCATTAAATCCAACAGTTCATCATTCACTTTTCTTTCCTGTTCACTTAAGCGTTCCATGATTTCCTCTAAACTAGACTTATCATATACATAGCTGCTTTCTTTGAGCGGAAAGCCAATATTTCTGTTTTTTATGATTGTTCCAAGAATCTGAAAACCATAGTCATCAAAATAACGATATCCATTATCATCTCTCACACACGGAAGAATTCCCATATCTACATATCCATGAATTGCCTGTGCAGATATCTTATATACTTTTGCTAATTGTCCAACTGTAAATCTCATATGCATTGTCCTTTCTACAGGGCTTAGATAGATTCATGGTAGCATACTCTTTCTTTTTCATGCAAAAAGAAACATTGGTATGTTTAACACCAGAAGAAAAATACAAAATACGGATGCAGGAAATTGTCGTCGTCTGAACGCAACATACCCGCAATAAAGCTGATACATCCAATCAGAATCACATTCTTTTTGGCTATATTAGCAAAATGGTGAATTCAAGAAATAGAATAAATGAAAAGATCATCTTTCTTCATGTCAGCAATACGGAAGAAATCTGTGATCTGATGCATTCTTTTCTTGAT
>NZ_JBQHWJ010000047.1:0-19521 GCF_052064035.1 Bulleidia sp. HCP3S3_C9
AAATATTTGTAACTCAACTGAGTATGCTGGCGATAGCAATATCAGACATACTGCCTAGAGAACTATATGTTCTGCTCTAGGAAGGGTAATGGCATACCCATAACTTGCACTGCGACAAGCCAGAAATGGACTGGTCAGCCAATACACTTGGCAGGTAGCAAGAATCCCCTGACTTTAGGCATGGGGAGTGTCAAAGTAACAATCCCACTGCAGATTGCTTCTAAAGAAGCATTGCAGCCATCATTCGAGGATAATGATTTCAGCTGCCTAGAAGGAAAACGTATCTTGCTTGCGGAAGATAATGATCTGAATGCTGAAATCGCAATCGAATTATTGAAAGAAAAAGGTATGATCATTGATCGTACCAAAGATGGTATTGAATGTATTGATGCGTTAACAAAAAAGAAGCCGCATACATATGTATGTATCTTGATGGATATACAAATGCCTCACATGGATGGCTATGAAGCTGCAAAGAGCATTCGTTCATTAAAAGATCCATCTTTCAGCAGCATTCCAATCATTGCGATGACTGCCAATGCATTTAAAGAAGATCAGGATAAAGCGTATGCATCTGGCATGAATGACTATATTCCGAAACCAATTGATATTAAAAATGTATGTAAAACCATCAGCAAATATGTCCAGGAATGATATAATTCTTAATGATGAAGAGTAAATGGACATTATTGCAGGAAAAGCTTCTATATTTCTGTATTACGATAGCTATATTCATGAGTATCTATCTTTCAGGTTTCTTTTTCATGCAGTTTCTTGCGTTTGCAATGGAAGTTCATCCATACGTATCATTCACTTTCTATATCTTTTTATGGATCATTGATACTTTCATTACAAAGAAGCTGATGCTTTCTAAAGTTATGATCTATTGGATAATGAAGAAGTCTTGAATCATATACATAAATCGAGAAAGGAAACGTATGTTATGAAAAAATACACATTAGATGATTTTATCAATGAGGAATGTGCTACGGATTCTGAATTCAAACAAATTTGGGACGAAGATGAGCCTGAAAGAGAATTTGCTATATCTATGATTCATGCAAGAAAATCAAAAAATATGACACAGAAACAACTTTCGAAGATGACTGGTATCAGCCAAGGTAAACTCTCCAAAATTGAAAACGGGGAAGCAAATCCAACACTAAAAGTTATGTCAAAAATTGCCAATGCACTAGACATGAACATTAGTCTTGTTCCAAAACAAGTGCAGATGTTGCAGATTCGCTAGAAAAATTTGATGGAAACACCATGTGTTTATTCATGGTTAGTTCAGTGAACGCAATCTAAGAATATAGAAAACATAATGGTGCAAATAAGAAAGATGAACACTATCTAGCAGAATGATTACACTAAATCATGAAATATATGCAAAAATCTTGATTGCAATCTTTGTTAACTATGTTAAAATTGACATGCATTGAAGAAAAGTAGTATTTGAATCCCTGCATTCTAGAAAGCACTGTGGTTGATGAAAAACAGGCATGTATATTCAAAGAAGTCGTTTCTGAGCATTTCTAGATGAACTAAAGTAGTTTAGAACGTTTCTAGCACGTTACGCTATCAAGAAGCAAACAAAGGTGGTACCACGTTATTACACGTCCTATGTATTTTCAGGACGTTTTTTATTTATCTCAGGAGGTTATTTATGGAAAAGAATCTAGCACAGAAGTATGACCACAAAGCAGTAGAAGAAGGAAAATATGATGGTTGGGTAAGCAAAGGCTATTTCACGGCAGGTGATAAATCGAAAGACCCATATACAATTGTTATCCCGCCACCAAACGTCACAGGTATTCTTCATATCGGACACGCCTATGACAATACATTACAGGATATCATTGCACGCTATAAGCGTATGCAGGGCTTTGATATGTTGTATCTGCCAGGTATGGACCACGCTGGTATTGCAACACAGGCAAAGGTTGATGCGCGTTTAAAGTCTGAAGGTATTTCTCGCTATGACATTGGAAGAGAAAAATTCCTGGATCGTGCATGGGAGTGGAAGGAAGAATACGCAGCTACAATTCGTAAGCAGTGGGCGAAGCTAGGAAACTCCTTAGACTATACAAGAGAACGTTTCACAATGGATGATGGCTTAAATGAAGCAGTCAAGCATGTATTCGTTACTTTATACAATGAAGGTCTGATCTATCGTGGATGGAGAATCATCAACTGGGATCCAGAAGCACGTACAGCATTAAGTAATATTGAAGTATACTACCAGGATGATCCAGGCAAGATGTACTACATGAACTATGAAACAGTAGAAGATCATGAACATTTCATTGTCGCTACAACACGTCCTGAAACAATGTTTGGTGATGTTTGTGTTGTTGTGAACCCTAACGATGAAAAGACAAAGCATCTGATTGGCAAGCACTGCATCAATCCAGCAAACAATCAGGAACTTCCAATCATTGGAGATGACTATATTGAAATTGGTTTTGGTACAGGTATTATGAAATGTACACCTGCACATGACCCTAACGACTATGCAATTGCTGAAAGACATCATTTAGAAAAGCCTATCTGTATGAATCCAGATGGAACAATGAATGCAATCTGTGGTAAAGAATTTGAAGGCATGGATCGTTATGAATGCAGAGAAAAACTTGTAGAAAAGTTTAATGCGGAAGGTGTCATGGATCATATTGAAGACATCACACATAACGTTGCACACTCTGAAAGAACACATTGTGTTGTTGAACCATACCTGTCTCAGCAGTGGTTTGTTAAGATGAAGCCATTAGCAGAAGATGTATTAAAGAATCAGAATGATCCTGATCAGAAGATCAACTTCTATCCAGAAAGATTTGAAAAGACATTTACACAGTGGCTTGAAAATATTGAAGACTGGTGTATTTCTAGACAGTTATGGTGGGGTCATAGAATTCCAGCATGGTATAACGATGAAACAGGTGAAACATACGTAGGCATGGAAGCACCAGAAGGTGATGCGTGGAAGCAGGATGAAGATGTATTAGATACATGGTTCTCTAGTGCATTATGGCCATTCTCTACACTTGGCTGGCCTGAAGAAACTGAAGACTTCAAGCGTTACTATCCAACAAGTACACTTGTTACTGGATATGATATTATCTTCTTCTGGGTAGCGCGTATGGCATTTGATGCTAGACACTTTACAAACAACCGTCCATTCAAGGATGTACTCATTCATGGTTTGATTCGTGATGCACAGGGTAGAAAGATGTCCAAGTCATTAGGCAATGGTATTGATCCAATGAAGGTCATTGATGACTATGGCGTTGATGCATTACGTTTCTTCCTCACAACAAACTCTGCACCTGGTCAGGATATGCGTTATATTCCTGAAAAGGTTGAAGCAAGCTGGAACTTCATCAACAAGATCTGGAATGCTTCTAGATTCGTATTAATGAATCTTCCAGAAGGTATGAAAGAAAGTGATGTTGATTTGACTCACTTGACTGTTAGTGAGACTTGGATCTTGAACAAGTTGAATGCAACAATTGATACTGTTACAGCAAACATGGACAAGTATGAGTTTGGTATTGCGGGAAATGCACTATACAGCTTTATCTGGGATGATTTCTGCAGCTGGTATGTAGAAATGAGCAAGTCTGCATTGAATGGCGAAGATGAACTTGCCAAGAAGGGTGCACAGTCAACACTCTATGTTGTACTCAATGCAATCGTTAAGCTGTTATCTCCATTTGTGCCATTTGTATGTGAAGAAATCTATCAGACACTTCCACACACAAAGGAATCTATCTGTTTGGAAAGCTGGCCTGAAAAGATTACAGGTATTGATGCAAGTGGACTTAAGGATATGGATCGTTTGATTTCTGCAATTTCCAAGATTCGTGAAGTCAAGAATACAAATGATTTGAAACCATCTGCACCAATCCATGTTCTCATCAAGGATCTTGATGGCAATCCATTACAGCCAAAGGAAAACCTGTCTGCAATCATGCAGAAGATGGCAAAGGCTGAATGGTGTGCTGCATTAGATGGTGACTTAACAGTTGAAACAATCTATGAAGGTACATTGTATATTCCAAGTTCTGAACTTTCTGATCCTGAAGAAGAAAAGAAGAAGCTGAATGCTGAAAAGGAAAGACTAGAGAAGGAACTGGATCGTTCTCATAAGATGCTAAGCAACCAGTCTTTTATTGCCAAGGCACCTGAAGCAAAGGTTCAGGCAGAAAAAGACAAGCTTGCAGCATATGAAAAACAATATCAGGCAATTGTCGATCGTCTTGCGGTACTAAATCATTAATGACAATGGTATAATCTCTACTAGAAATAGTAGAGATTTTATTTTTTGAGAGGTAACCTTATGGCAGAAGAAAAAAAGAAACATACCGCGCTGAAAATCATTGGTGGTGTTACGGCAACTGCGGCGAGTGCCTATGCTGGATTTTCTTATGTAATCTTTCGACATGCATTTGATTTGAAGCGTTCTATGATCCATAAATCAACAAATTTGATTCATTGTGATACAGAAAAAGAAGAGTGGTTTATGCATAGTGAAAAGAAAGACTGCTTTATGAATTCTTATGATGGATTGAAGCTGCATGCATTAGCACTTGAAAATCATCCTGAAAGCAATACATGGATCATTCTGGTGCATGGAACAGCATCTTACTTCAAGAACATGATTGATTATATGTATGAAGCAGATCATAGAGGATATAACATTCTTGCAATTGATCAAAGAGGATGTGGTACAAGTGAAGGAAAGTATACATCTCTTGGATGGAATGAACATTATGATCTGATGAACTGGATCAATTATCTGATCAGCATGCATAAAGATGCTAAGATTGCATTGTTTGGCTTGAATACAGGTGGTGCAACGGTCATTAATGCAGTGGGAGATTATTTACCTAACCAGGTCAAGTGTGCTGTAGAAGATGGCGCCTACAGCAGTATTAAAGACATTATTAACTATACAACACGTCATTTAGCACATGTTGAAGCAAAACCATTCCTTCCAGCTGTTGATGTACTTGTAAAGCAGATCCTGCATTTCTCATTGCATGATGTATCCCAAAAGCAGCAGTTAAGAGAAGCTGAAGTACCAATGTTATTTATTCATGGCAGTACAGATACAACAGTACCTACAAGTATGGTATTTGATAACTACTATGCATGTGCTTCTGAAAAGGAATTATATCTTGTGGAAGGAAAGGGATATAACGAAACATATACTAGTCCTGAATACTTCAATCGTTTATTTTCCTACATTGATAAACATATTCATGAATAGACTTTAGACACTACAAAATCGAATGAATATAAACATTCAAACAACTTAAGCAATAAGAGGTACATATGATCATTCTATGTACTTCTTTTTTATTTCAGAATGAGAAGTAATTGTCTTTAAGCTCCTGACAGTCTATGCTACGCTTTTAGAATTCATCATAGACAAGATCAAGATTTTTCTTCATTTTACAAATACTCGGTGTATTTGACCTTAAACTTGCGTCGTATGCGACGTAAGTTTTAGATATAAATTCATATAAATATTGATGATTTTAAGATAGTTTTGTATACTTTACTTAAAAGTTGTTACAAAAGCGACGCAAGTATGAGGTGAAAAATGATTCAGAGAGATTCTTATTTGGAACGATTGATCCACAATATGTGGAATGGAGAGATAAAGGTTATTACTGGCATCCGTAGATGTGGAAAATCAGTTATACTGTTTGACCTGTTTTATGAGTATCTTCTCTCACAGGGTGTACCGGAAGATCACATTCTTAAATTTGAGTTAGATCAAAGGAGATATTATAAATATCGAAATCCGATTACTCTTTGCGAGTATGTAGAAGATGTCGTCTGTGATAAAAAAGAAAAATTCTATCTTTTCATTGATGAGGTACAATATACAACTAAAGTAGTTGATAAAGAAAATGGCGGAATTACAGTTACGATTTATGATATGTTGAATGAATTGAAAGCATACAGAAATCTTGATGTTTATGTAACTGGAAGTAATTCTAAAGGTTTGTCTAATGACATCGCTACGGAATTCAGGGGTCGAGCAACACAGATTCATATCTATCCTCTTTCATTTGAAGAATATTATTCGTATGCAGGAGGCGATGAAAGAAAAGCGCTAGATACCTATATGCTTTACGGTGGAATGCCGAGGTTGTTGGCTTTAGAAGATGAAAAAGATAAGAAGGATTATCTAACTTCTCTTTTTAAGGAAGTTTACATTAGAGATATTGTTGAACGCAATAAAATTGAGAGGGAAGATGTTCTTGGTGAAATATTGGATTTTTTAGCTTCACAGATCAGTTCGTTGACGAATCCTACGAATATATCGAATGCCTTGAGCAGTATGAAAAATGAAAAAATTAATTCTTCCTTGGTTGCAAGTTATGTGCAGTATACGATAGATTCTTTTTTGATCAGCATGGCAAAAAGATATGATGTTAAGGGGAAAACTTATTTTGAGTACCCAAATAAATATTATTATACAGATGTTGGGTTGCGTAATGCGCGCTTAAATTATCGTCAATATGATCCAGGACACATTATGGAGAACATCATATATAATGAACTTATACGCAGAGGTTATAGTGTAGATGTTGGTGTTGTATCAGATAGAAGTAAAGGAAAGAATATTCAGAAGGAAATAGATTTTGTGGTAAATGATGCAGATCGAAAAATCTATATTCAATCGGCATTTCGGGTGGACACAGAACAGAAAACATCTTCTGAATTGGCTTCTTTAATGCTTGCAAAGGATTTCTTCAAAAAAATAATTGTTCGCATGGATATACCACATAATTTTTACGATGAAAATGGTATTTTCCATTGCAATTTAATCGATATGCTTTTAGGGCGTGTAGAGTTGT
This sequence comes from Bulleidia sp. HCP3S3_C9, assembly GCF_052064035.1. Lineage (NCBI taxonomy): Bacteria > Bacillati > Bacillota > Erysipelotrichia > Erysipelotrichales > Erysipelotrichaceae > Bulleidia > Bulleidia sp. HCP3S3_C9. The sequence goes on from NZ_JBQHWJ010000047.1 coordinate 6,876, forward strand.
TTTAGAAATGAAAATGGGAATCCTTGATCATTCAATGACCGAGGAGTTCACTGTAAAGAGCATCAGCAAACTGCGTGGAAGCAACAAAAGAGTGCAGAGATGCACTTTTTCTTATATTTGAATACAATCATGAAATTGCTTATATTTATACATTTTTTATCATTTCAAAATCAAGGAAATATTAAAATCAGTATGAATGTAATGTAAAAAAATCACATTTTTTTCACAAAATAATGGCTTTTTGGTAGCGCTTGCAATATAATAGGTAAAAGAATTAAGAGGAGGCTATAATGGCTAGCAAAAAGTATGTTTATAAGTTTGCTGAAGGTAATGCAAACATGCGTGAACTTTTAGGTGGTAAGGGCGCAAACCTTTCTGAAATGCGTTCTTTGAACTTGCCAGTTCCTGAAGGATTCACAATCACAACTGAGTCTTGTATCAAGTACTACACAGATGGGGAAACGATTTCTAGTGACGTACAGGAACAGATTGATGAACACGTTAAATGGTTACAGGAAGAAACAAACAAGAAGTTTGGTGATAATGAAAATCCATTACTTGTTTCTGTAAGATCTGGTGCACGTGCTTCTATGCCAGGTATGATGGATACAATCTTAAACCTTGGTATCAATGATGAAGTTGTCAAGGTAATTGAAAAGCAGAGTGGAAACAAGCGTTTCGCTTATGATTCCTACAGAAGATTCATTCAGATGTTCTCTGATGTTGTTATGGGACTTTCTAAGAGCAAGTTTGAAGAAATCATCGATGAAATGAAGGAAGCTAAGGGCGTTAAGCTGGATATTGACTTAGATGCTGATGATATGGAAGAACTTACAAAGAAGTTCAAGGCTTTCTATCAGGAAAAACTCAACGAAGAATTCCCTCAGGATCCTATCGTTCAGTTAGAGAGAGCTATCATGGCTGTATTCCGTTCCTGGAATAATGAAAGAGCTATCTATTATAGAAGAGTTAACGACATCCCTGATTCCTGGGGAACAGCTGTTAACGTAATGGAAATGGTATTTGGCAACATGGGTAACGATTGTGGTACAGGTGTTGCATTTACTAGAAACCCAGCAACTGGTGAAAACAAGCTATTCGGTGAATTCTTAATGAATGCACAGGGTGAAGACGTTGTTGCGGGTATCCGTACACCATCTCCAATTGCTGATCTTGAAAAGACAATGCCAGAAGCATACAACGAATTTGCAAGAGTCGCTGATATCCTTGAAAAGCATTATCATGATATGCAGGATATGGAATTTACAATTGAACATGGAAAACTATTCATGCTTCAGACACGTAATGGTAAAAGAACTGCAAACGCTGCATTAAAGGTAGCTGTTGATATGGTTGATGAAGGTCTTGTAACTGTTGATCAGGCATTACTCATGGTTGAACCTAAACAGTTAGATGACTTGCTCCACCCAACATTTGATCCAAGTGATCTGAAGGCTAAGGAAGGCGATGTGATTGCTACTGGTTTAGCTGCTGCTCCTGGTGCTGGTGCTGGTACAGTTGTATTTACTGCTGAAGATGCTGAAAAGGCTGCAGAAGCAGGCAAGAAGGTTGTTCTTGTTCGTCTTGAAACTTCTCCAGAAGATATCAAGGGTATGGCTGCTGCACAGGCTATCGTTACAGCTCGTGGCGGTATGACATCTCATGCTGCTGTTGTTGCTAGAGGTATGGGTGCCTGCTGCGTATCTGGATGTGGTAATCTGAAGGTTGATGAAGCTAACAAGTGCTTTACAGTTGATGGTGTAACATATACAGAAAATGATGTAATCTCTGTTGATGGTAATACAGGTAGAGTTTACAAGGGTGAAGTTAAGACAGTTCCAGCAACAATTTCTGGTAACTTTGCTAAGTTTATGAACTGGGCTGATGAAAAGAGAAGACTGCAGATCAGGACAAATGCTGATACACCTGCAGATGCTGCCAAGGCAGTTGAATTCGGTGCTGAAGGTATTGGTCTAGTTAGAACAGAACATATGTTCTTCAATACAGCTGATCGTATCAAGGCTATCCGTATGCTTTGTGTATCTAGAACGCCTGAACAGCGTGCTAAGGCACTAGCTGCGATGGAACCTTACCAGACTGAAGACTTTATTGGTATCTTTGAAGCTATGGGTGGCAGAAATGTTACTGTTCGTCTATTAGATCCACCTCTACATGAATTCTTGCCACATGGTGACAAGGAAGCACAGGACGTTGCTGAAGCATTAGGTATCTCTATTGCTGATATCGAAGCTGCTGCTGAAGAACTCAAGGAATTCAACCCAATGATGGGTCATAGAGGATGCCGTCTAGACGTTACATATCCTGAACTTGGTGCTATGCAGGCACGTGCTATTATCAACGCTGCATTAAAGGTAAATACAGAACATCCGGACTGGAACTTCGTTCCTGAAATCATGGTTCCACTTGTTGGTGAACCTAAGGAATTGGAATATGTTGCTAACGTTGTCAAGGCTGAAGCTGACAAGATCATTTCTGAAGCTAACAGCACAATGACATATAAAGTTGGTACAATGATTGAAATTCCACGTGCTGCGCTATTAGCTGGTGAAATTGCTGAAACAGCTGAATTCTTCTCATTCGGAACAAATGACTTGACACAGATGACATTTGGCTTCTCAAGAGATGATGCTGGCAAGTTCTTACCTGACTACTACAACAAGCACATCTATGAATCTGATCCATTCGCTCATGTTGATACAAAGGGTGTTGGTCAGTTGATCAAGATGGCTAGTGAAAGTGGCAGAGCTACAAGAAGTGATATCCACTTGGGTGTATGTGGTGAACATGGTGGTGACCCAGCTTCTATTGAATTCTTCAATGCTGTTGGATTGAACTATGTATCTTGTTCTCCATACCGTGTACCTATCGCTCGTTTAGCTGCTGCACAGGCTGAAATCCGCCGTACAGGTTCTAACAAGTAATTATCAAAACGAATAGGAGAGACTTTCGGGTCTCTTCTTTTGTTTTGGTAAAGTATAGAAAAAATGCAAGATAATAAACCTGAATATATTTTATTGAAAATTAACAATCATGATAAATACGAAACTGCTGATGATATAGAACTTGACGCTGTTTCTAGACAATTACTTGAACAGAATAATGAAGCGTACAGAAAGCATGCAAAATAAAAGGAATGATGAAAGCTCACTATGATGATTTATTATCTTGGTTGATTGAACATGTTGTATGGCGGTAGTTTTGAGACTATCGCCTTTTATTTTCCCAATCATTTTGTATTGTATGTCTATTAGAGATTTCCTTGTCTCTTCTTTTCTTTTTGTAATTGTTCTACAATAGAGTTAACAATATTTTAGGAGACACCTATGGAAAAATATATCATGGCAATTGATGAAGGTACGACTTCTACACGTGCAATTCTTTTTAATCACGCAGGAGAAATCGTATCTGTCGCACAAAAAGAATTTACACAGTATTTTGCACAGGAGGGATGGGTAGAACATGATGCAAATGAAATCTGGCTTGCATTACTTGCATGTATGAGTGAATGCATCATGAAGTCTCATATTGATCCATCTCAGGTAGCTGGCATTGGTATTACAAACCAGAGAGAAACAGCAGTCATCTGGAATAAAGATACAGGACTGCCAATATATAAGGCAATTGTATGGCAAAGCAGGCAGACAGTTGATATCTGTAATGATTTGATTGAAAAAGGGTATAATGAAACATTTCATAAGAAAACAGGTTTAAGAATTGATCCATACTTTTCTGCTACAAAATACCGCTGGATCTTAGATCATGTTGATGGCGCAAAGCAACTTGCCAGGCAAGGTAAACTGTTATGTGGAACAATGGATACATGGATCGTGTATTGTCTTTCTGGCGGGAAAGCACATGTTACGGACTATACAAATGCGAGTCGTACATTGTTGTATAACATTTATGATTTATGCTGGGATGAAGAATTATGTTCCATTATGGATATTCCAATGAACATGCTTCCAGAAGTCAAAGACTCTTCTTGTATCTATGCGCATACGGCACCATATCATTTCTTCAATCAGGAAGTTCCAATCTGTGCAATTGCCGGGGATCAGCAATCTGCATTGTTTGGTCAATCATGCTTTATGGAAGGAGAAGCAAAGAATACATATGGAACAGGTGGCTTCCTGTTAATGAATACAGGTACAACACCAAAGGAATCTAATGATGGTTTATTGACAACGATTGCATGGGGACTGAATGGAAAGATTTCTTATGCATTGGAAGGTTCTATCTTTGTATCTGGCAGTGCAATCCAATGGCTGCGTGATGAAATGGAATTCTTTGAAAAGAGCAGTGAATCAGAAAGCTATGCGAAGAAAGCAAACAAGGAGAGCGGTGTTATGGTAGTACCAGCATTTGTAGGTTTAGGTGCTCCATACTGGGATGATTCTTGCAGGGGTGCAATCTTTGGTATTACGCGTGGTACAACAAAGTATGACATTACAAAGGCAACACTGGATTCCTTAGCTTATCAGACACGTGATGTTCTGGATGCCATGGCAAAAACATGCCAGGTATCGATTCCTAGATTGCGTGTAGATGGTGGTGCTTGTGCAAATAATTATCTGATGCAGAAGCAGGCAGATATTATGCAATGCAGTATTATTCGACCATCTGTATTAGAATCTACTGCACTTGGTGCTGCTAGACTGGCAGCACTTGCAATCAACTACTGGACAATGGATGATATTCGCAAACAAGACAGTGAAGATACGATCTTTGAACCATCTATTTGTAAAGAGGAAGCAGATGCAATGTATGATCGCTGGCAGAAAGCAGTGAGTGCTGCTAGAATGTTTACGAAATAAAGTTTTATTGGTACATATACGTATTTTTTGTATAAAGGTAATACAGAATATTTAAAAGCGAGTAATGGTGGCAATGAACAATATCTTGAACTTGTCAAAGCGTATTGTGGAACACAACAAATTGCAAAGCTAAGAAAACTGTTGCATTTCACATTTGAAAAACATGAAAAGTATAATCTAAGTGATAAAAGATTAAAGATGCTTGCAAATATGATGCAAGAGCGGGCTATGGAATTGATACAAATTCTAGAAGCAGAGAAAAATTGATTCATTAAATACACTTGCGAAACACATAAAAACGATGTATATTAAAGGCGTAAACAAGGAGTGCGAAAGCACTCCTTATGTTGTGCTTGGGAGGCGTATGGATAGAATTGAACATTTAAAGGAATTGTTTCAGCCAGTATTTGAAAGAAACAGTGTCATTCTTTATGATCTTGTTTTTCGAACGTATGGAAGCGAAAGAACATTAGAAGTATCTATCATGAAAGAAGATGGAAGCATGGATCTGGATACCTGTGCCTTGGTTTCTGAACAGATTTCAGAAATCTTAGACAAAGAAGATCCAATCAAGGAAGAGTACACATTAGAAGTTTGTTCACCTGGAGCAGAAAGAGAAATCAAGAATCTTGATGAAATCAAACAAGGTATGTATGTGTATGTTCGTTTGAAACATCCATTTAAAAAGATGCTTGAATTCACTGGTGAGATCTTAGATGTAAATGAAAATATTGTTCATCTATCATACCGTGATAAAGCTGCTGTTAGAAAAGCAGAATTTACGAAGGAAGACATTGACTTCATTCGTTTGGCTGTAAAATTTTAAGGAGAGAAACATGGAATACAAAAAAATGCTAAGAGCTTTGAGTGATGTTGAAGAACAAAGAAATATCTCTGAAGCTGTAATCCTGGAAGCTTTGAATGAAGCTGTTGCAAAAGCATACAAAAAAGATGCTGAACTTCAGGATATTGATGTTGTTGCTGAACTCAATGAAAAGAAAAAGAAGTTTGATCTTTATCAGAACTACTTAGTACTTGAAAGTGATGATGATGTTCAGGATGATGAATTGGAAATTGGTTTAGAAGAAGCTAGAGCAATTGATCCAAATGCTGAAGTTGGCGGTAAGATCAGAAGACCAATTGAAGAAGTTGAATTGTCTAGAGCTGCAGTTTCTATTGCGAAGAATGTCATTCGTCAGAAGATCAGAGAAGCTGAAAAGAGTGCTGTCTATGATGAATACAAAGACAAGATCGATGAAATGTTTATCGGTGTTGTTGAATCTGTGAAAGATAAGTTTGCATTGATCAATCTTGGCAAGTCTGTTGCCTTGATGCCTCATTCTGCACAGATTCCTGGTGAAGTATTAAGAGAAGGTGACAAGACAAGAGTTGTTATTACAGCTGTCAATAAAGATACAAAGGGTTCTCAGGTTCTTGTATCTAGAGCGGATGCAATGCTTGTAAAGAGACTGTTTGAAAAGGAAGTTCCTGAAATCTATAACGGTATCGTTGAAATCAAGGCAATTGCTAGAGATGCTGGTGATAGAACGAAGATGGCTGTACTGTCTCATAATCCAGACATTGATCCAATTGGTGCATGTATTGGACCTAGAGGCAACCGTGTACAGAACATCATTGATGAATTGAATGGTGAAAAGATTGATATCTTTGAATACTCTAATGATGTCAGTGTTCTTGTAAAGAATGCTTTAGCACCTGCAGTTGTGACTGCAGTATTGCCTGGCAGAGATGATAACAGCCTGCTTGTTATCGTTGATGCTGCGCAGCTTTCTCTTGCAATTGGCAAGCGTGGTAAGAATGCTAGACTTGCGGTGAAGCTGACAAATCACAAGATCGATATCAAGACACGTGAAGAAATTGAAGAAGCAGGTATGGATTATGAAGCTTTACTTGCACAGGCTGAAGTATTGAAGCAGAAGGCTGCTGAAAAGACAGAAAAAGAAAATGAAATGAAACGTGCTGAAGCCATCAAGGAACAGGAAGAAAAGAAGGCTGCAGCTGCTGAAAAGATTGCCGCCCTTAAAGAAAATGCCGGCAGTGAAGATGATGACTTCATCCCTGAAGAAATGATGGAAACATTAAGTGAAAATGTGCTTGATGAAATGGATGAAGAAGATACTAAGGAAGAAGAAACAGCAGCAAATGAAGAAACACCTGCTGAAGTAGAAGAAGACAACGAAGTTGAAGAAGAAGTAGAAAGCGAAGAAACACTTGTGGAAGAAAAGAAGAGTAACAAACACGCTGACCTCGAAGAAATGGCAGCAAACAATACATACGTATCCAAGTTTGAAAAGTTAGCAGATACAAGCAAGAAGGCTGAAGCTAAGGGTAAGAAGAAGTTCAAGAAGAAGAGTGATGAAGATAACTACAAGCTCTCTAACAAGGAACTGCAGCAGCAGCTCAAGGATAAGCTTGCAGCACGTGCAACTGCTTCTCAAATCTATTCTGAAGAAGAACTTGCTGAAATCGAAGCACAGCAGGAAGCGGAAGAAGAAAAAGAATACGACATCGATTACGATGAATACGAAGATTACTACGACGAGGATGAATAATCATGCCTAGAAAGATTCCGATGAGACGCTGTGTCGCTACAGGCGAGCAGTGTGCTAAAAAAGATCTTCTTCGCATCGTTCGTACACCAGAGGGAAATCTTGCAGTAGATCCTACAGGAAAGGCCAATGGCCATGGCGCATATCTCAAGAAAAGTCTGGATGCTGTAGAAGCTGCAAAGAAAAACGGTGCTTTAAAAAGAGCACTGAAAATGGATATTCCTGATTCATTCTATGAAGAAATCAAAAAAGCAATCTAAATGAATGCAAATACGAAAAGAGGCGATGTAAGAATATGATTGTTTCGCATCATGAATAGTGATGCATTAAGAAAGGGAGGTTATCTATGCCAAAGAATACAAAGAGTAATGGTTCTAAAAACAAAAAGAACAATAACAAAACTCGCAATAACAATAATAAAAACTTCGACAGCAAGCCTAAGAAGGTTGTTGAAGAAGTTCACGCAATTACATATACAGATGGAATCACAGTTGGTGAATTAGCTGAAAAGATTGCTCATCCTTCTACGGATATTATCAAAACATTATTCATGGAAGGAAAAGCAGTTACAATCAATACACCACTGGATGATGAAACTGTTGAACTTGTATGTATCTCTTATGATATTGAACCAACAAAGGTAAAAGAAAGAGAAGAAGATACATTGGAAGTGGAAGAAGTTACTGATCCAGATCTTCTTGAAGAACGTCCACCTGTTGTTACAATCATGGGACATGTTGACCATGGTAAAACAACACTTCTGGATACAATCCGTAAGTCTAAGGTAGCAGCTGGTGAAGCTGGTGGTATTACGCAGGCAATTGGTGCCTACCAGGTTTCTATTGATGGTAGAAAGATTACATTCCTGGATACACCTGGTCACGAAGCATTTACTGCGATGAGAGCACGTGGTGCATCCATTACAGATATCGCTGTTATCGTTGTTGCTGCAGATGATGGTGTTATGCCACAGACTCGTGAAGCAGTTGACCATGCAAAGGCTGCTGGTGTTCCTATCATTGTTGCGGTCAACAAGATGGATAAGCCAGATGCAAATCCTGATCACGTCATGGGTGAAATGAGTGATCTAGGCGTCATGCCTGAAGAATGGGGTGGAGATACAGTCTTTGTTCCTACAAGTGCGAAAAAGGGTGATGGTATTGATGACCTTTTGGAAACAATTCTTACAGTTGCAGATATCAAGGAATTGAAAGCTGCACCAAATACAGTTGCTACAGGTTCTGTCATTGAAGCAAAGCTTGATAAGGGCAGAGGACCAGTAGCAACATTGCTTGTTCAGAATGGTACACTTCACCAGGGTGATCCAGTTGTTGTTGGTACATCCTTTGGCAAGGTGAGAAGAATGACAGATGAAAATGGGCGTACATTGAAGTCTGCTGGTCCTTCTACACCTGTTGAAATCATTGGTTTGAATGATGTGCCTGAAGCTGGTGACTTGTTTAGAAACTTTGACGATGAAAAGGAAGCAAGAGCTTTAGCAGATCGTCGTAAGAGAAGAAAGCAGGAAGCTGAAAGAAGAAAGACAAGTGCTATGTCACTGGAAGACTTGTCTGCACAGATTGAAGCAGGTAACATCAAGGAAGTACCTATTATCATCAAGGCTGACGTACAAGGTTCTGCAGAAGCTGTGAAGTCCAGTATGGAAAAACTTGAAGTTGGTGATGTTAAGATCAATGTGATTCATGCAACTGCTGGTGCTATTACAGAAAGTGATATTATGCTTGCGGATGCTTCTAAGGCTATGATCATTGGCTTTAATGTTAGACCGGATGCAAATATTCGTAAGAAGGCTGAAGAAGCTGGTGTAGAAATTCGTTTACACAACATCATCTATAATGCTACTGAAGAAATGGAACTTGCCATGAAGGGGATGCTTGAACCAGTATATGAAGACGTTACTATTGGTGAAGCTGAAGTGAGAGAAACATACAAAGTTTCTAGAGTTGGTACAATTGCTGGATGTATGGTGACAGATGGCAAGGCAAAAGCGAACTGTGGTGTGCGTTTGATTCGTGAAGGTATCATTGTGTATGATGGTAAGCTTGGCTCTTTACAGAGATTCAAGGATCAGGCTAAGGAAGTGCTTTCTGGTTATGAATGTGGTCTAACAATTGCAAACTACAATGATATTAAGGTTGGAGATACTTTGGAATTCTATGAGGCACAGGAAGTTCCTGTTGATTAATTATGGCAAAGAACTTTAAGCAGAAAAGATTAGAAGGTATTATTCGTAAGAATATTTCTGAAATCGTGCAGTTTGGTGTGAAGGATCCTAACGTTGGATTTGTGACGATTACTGATGTTCAGGTTTCTAATGATCACTCTTATGCAAAGGTGTTCTGTGAATTCTTAGGACAGGATGCGAGGGCACAGGCTGGCTTAAAAGCTTTGAATAGAGCTAAGGGATATATTCGTACAGAATTATCTCAGAGATTGAGTATTCGAAGATGTCCGGAATTAATCTTCGTGATTGATGAAACGGAAAGAAAAGCTCGTCATATCGATGATATTATTGCGTCTTTTCACAAAGATGATGAAGAATAAGTGAATGAGAGACTCTGGGGTTCCAGAGTCTTTTTCTTGTATGAATTGATTAAAATGTAAGCGAATACTTACAACAAGTGCTTAACAAAATCTGAATTTAATGTAGTATCTATTGATTTTACGAATGCATTGAATCTAACACACATTAACACTCAGGCAGCCATGAACTGTACATCTTTAACAGGTTTATTAGACTTATCACATTCAAAAGTAACATACATTGGCAAAAGTACATTCAATGGCTGTACGAATCTTACGGGTGTGTTTTTTCCATCATCATTAAAATACACTGGAGATCAAGAGGGTGGCAGTGTATTTAAAGACTGTACAGATTTACAGTCTGTACGTGTTACTTCAAAAAATTATGACGCAGCATTTGAACTTCCAGATACGCTAGAATCCATTGGCTATCAGGCATTCTATAACTGTAAATCACTTCCAGCAGATACTGTGATTACAATTCCATCCACTGTAATGTTTATTGGTAATGAAGCATTCCATAAAACAAGTGGAATAACAATGATTCATGTATTACAAGAAGATGAAAAAAGCTATGGTAAAGAAGCATTCAAAGCAAGTGAATATGGCTTGCATAAGCGCATTACAGTATTTCAGAACTATGAGACAAAGCATACATATCAAAGCAGTGAAAACAATTCATACAAGAATGCATTATCCATTGTATATACACTGCATTATGCAGATATGAAATCTGAAAAGAAGCTATGGGGACAATCAGTCAATGTCTCATGTTATGACAATGGCAGCTGGTTCATTGATCCAGACTACACACTGTCAGATACAGGTACAGATGCGCCTGCTGGCTATCAGGCAGGATGGGTTTATAACGATAAGGTATTAGAAAAAACAACAGTTCTGAAGCCAGCTGCAGATGAACTTAGACAGGATTTTTCTTATGCAATTGATGAACCAGTCATTCAATTTCTCGTTGATGACAAAGTCATTGAAACAACAGATACATATCCAAATATCAATGTTTCCAATAACAAGCCACATACGATCGGTGTCAGTGTTTCTCATCTACTTGAAACAAATGAAGATGCACCTATCAAAGTGAAATTTGAATATGCAGGGACGGATGTATGGTAACTTGGAAGCCAAGGACCATGCATGAAAGAAGAAGGGTTTGGCAGATACAATCTATATGACAATCCATCTGTCACAAATATAATTGTCGTTGATGGTCCACAACATGAAAGAACAACTACATCCAGCTATTCCAAAGAAGACTATGAAGATGGCTATTATTTTTTAGAAATCTATGGATACTATGTAGAAAAGAGTGGAGGCATGTGGAAGCTGTTCTTTAAGTCTGCAAGTAACGCAATCGCTGTCAATGATTCTGAACGTACAACAGATACAGCGTATTGCTTTGATGTCATTACTTCTGATCCATCGTACAATTCACTGGAAATACAGCAATATATGGCTATACACATGCACAGATCAAGGCAGATGTAGAAGCTATTGAAACACAGACAAATACATACCAGTGGTATCGTGCAACAAAAGAGAATCCTTCTTCAAAGGGAAAAAGATTGAAGGTGCAGCATCTACAATATTGCCAATAGAAGATGGATATGATGCTGGAAGGTATTACTACTATTTAGGAGTTACAAGCAGGGAAGCATCAAATAATGATGTGATCCAGACAAATCATCCAGTCACATTCACAGTTGAAAAAGCAACCTTCACAATTACACCAGAAGACAAAGAGCGTACAAAAATCTATGATGGTAAACCATTCACACAACAAGCCATTCCATCTGTAAAAGAAGGTTCAATAGTACTCTATTCCTTAGATTGTAGAACATGGAAGCAAGATCAGCCATACATTACAGATGCAGGTGTATTAAATGTTAAAGCAAAGGTAGAACATCCTAACCACGAAACAGTAACAATAGACTACACATTAGAAATCATTCCAAGAAAGGTAACATTAACAAGTGCAACCGCAAAGAAACAATACGATGGCAAGCCATTAACAAATAAGACTGTCGTAGTCTCAGGTGAAGGCTTTGTTAGTAAAGAAGGTACAACATATAAAGTTACAGGAACAATTACAGATGTTGGCTCTATCAAAAATACATTCACATATACACTCTATAAAGGCACAAAGAAAGAGAACTATCAAATTACAAATGTATAAGGCACACTCACAATCACAAAGGGAAACAAAGCAGCTGATACATCAGATCAAAGCAATACACTACTCTATGGCGGTATATTGTTGGCTGCAGATATGGCTTAGCAAGTGTAATTCTGCTTAGAAAAAAATCTAAATTAGTATCTTGTACAAATAATAAAACAGAATAAAAACTGAAACAAAAGCTCTTTTGAACAAAACAGTTCGAAAGGGCTTTTGATAACTAAATAGAAAAAAATTTTAAAAATCAATAGCTAAAACATATGTTTTTCTATATCTTCTTTTGATTGCTTTAGACATTTAAACAGACTTTATAATACGAAAATGCATACATGAATATTCAATAAATAAAGTAATATTTAAAACTGCGGTTATATAATAGTTTTCTTTCAATTATAAAACATAACTGACCACCTGATTCAAAAAAGTTCAGAAATCTCTTTAGTGTCCGCTTTTTAGTACAATAAAATCATATTGCTGGATATACACTTTAACTGCGAGGTAAAAGT
>NZ_JBQHWJ010000048.1:0-18483 GCF_052064035.1 Bulleidia sp. HCP3S3_C9
CTGAATAACTGCTTAGACATTAACTTTCTTTGGCTCATTTATTATATCTTATTATTTTGTTCATTCACAAAAATAGCTAATCTGCAACCACACGATTGTAGATTAGCCGATAAATTATATATGAACATTTAATGGATTGTGATTGTCAAATAAATACCGTCTACAAAAATATCTTATATTCACTGTGCAATTGGCCTCTACCATATTTGATCACAGAAAAAACTGTTAGTTTTCCAAAAGGCAGAAAAATAACAGTTTACTTCTCTTCATTATTATATTTTCTGTTTTTGATAAATCAGTTCTTTCTGCATATCAACTGCATTTAATAACATACAATCCATCACTTTGGTAATTCTTCTAGTATCCATTTACCATTGTCATATGCAAATCTTGCTACTGATGCATTCGGTATCAGTGTTGCTAATATATCTGGATTCTCTCTTTCAAGTTCGTCAAGATCTTTTCCAAATAATGCTTCCAGCATGTAATAGAAATATCCTCTATGACTGACAATCAAAACTACATCATGATCATTACACGTATCTACAATCTTTTGATATGTTTCTTGAATTCTCTTTTCAAATGATTCACGATTCTCCCCTTTAAATGCACTAAAATCTTTATTCTTCCAGCAATTTGACATATCTGTATCACCTACACCAGATGCTTCTAGATATCCAAACGACATTTCTTTGAGACCTTTCAGAGAAACTACTTGATTTTGATGCCCTTCCAGAATGATATTTGCTGTATCCAATGCTCTTTCAGAACTGGAAGAAAATACCTTATCAAAACAAATATCTTTTATTTTTTCTTTTGTCTTTTCAGCCTGATGAATACCATTCTTTGTCAAAGGGCTGTCACAAGACCCTTGAGACAAGTTTTTCACATTGAATATCGTTTCACCATGTCTTACATAATAAAATTGAATATGTTTCATCCTACCTCCTATGAAAATAAGGCTGCATGAAGCAGCCCTATCAAATTACATTTTCTGAATTTCTTCAGCCATGAAACCACAGACTTCTTCTGCCTGTACTGTTGAACCAAGATTATCCAGAAAGCCATGATCACATCCACAATACGTTACCAGTTTTACAGAAACGCCAAGTGTATTGAATCTTCTGGCAGCATATTCTGCACTCATTCTAAGATAATCAAATTCAGAATTACAGATAACCATTTCAGGAAACTGCTTCAAGACTTCTTCGCTTGCACACATTGGTGAAATCAGAGGATCATCCAATGTTGTCTTGCGCTGAATATACAATCCATCCTCACTTGCTTTTTCATGTCCCAGGCGAATACGATCAATACGACTGTGGATCACATCTGCCTGTTCATCCAGCATTGGATAAGCATCATATGACCATGTAAATTCTTTTACATCTCTTGGATTTCTTGCATCGAATGAAGGATACAATTCAAATACTTTAGAAATGATCTTTCTGTCTGAAATATCTTTGATGACACATGAATTTGTCAATCCTCCACCAGCACTGTCACCGGCAACCATGATTTTTGTCTGATCAATGTTTAATTCATCTGCATGATCATAGATATAATTCACAGCTGCATAGCAGTCATCGATTGGTCCAGGAAACGGGCATTCAGGAGCGAGACGGTATTCAGGAAATACCGTTACCGCATGTGCCTTTTCAGCAACCAGTCTCATCTGTTTTTCATAGAGATGAATGTCTCCAGCAGTCCATCCACCGCCATGCAGATAAATCATTACCGGCAGTTTCTTGCCTTCATCATCTTTTCTTCTGTACATAAAGATGTCGATCATATGATCATCATTTACTGAAATCAGTCTTTCATCTGTTTCAATTTCAGTTTCTGTCAGTTCATATGTCACCTTGTCTGGACGATATCTTTCATTCATTAAACTGTATCCACCTTTGGCACGCTGATTGAACATTGCTTTTTTCTTTTCAGCAGTTGCATACAGACGAGGATCCATTACATGCCTGCGGTCATCATCTGGAACTGGCTTGAACAGGATATCAATTCCATCTACATTTTCTACATATTCTTTTCTATGGATCACATCCACTAATTCTTTATCGTATTTACGATTATCTGTCATATCAATTCCTACTTTTCAGCTTTGATGACTGACTTCATATCACTGTCATCTACTGTAACATTCTTATATGCATCCGGATTCAGTAAAATAGTGATCACTGTATCATCAATACCTTCTGTTTCAAACATTGCCTTCTTATATTCAGCTATTTTTTCACCAGTTCTGACTTTCATGCCTGGCTTTACAAATGTACGGATTCCCATACCATTCAGTTTCACGGAATCCAGACCAATGTGCACCATTACCTGTTCGCCATTAGAACCATAGATCGTAATTGCATGTTTTGTTGGAGCAACACTATTGATAATTCCTGTGACCGGGGAAGTAATTACATTATTTAATGGCTTCATTCCAAAGCATGTACCTAATGCACCAGAAGAGAAGATCTCATCCTGAATGTCTTTCATTGCAACATATGTGCCTTCTGCAGGTGCAGCAATTGATGCATCTCCTGTAACAACCATTTCATCTGTTGTACCAGGTAAAGCTACTGGAGTATCGTCATCATCTTCTCCGTAGATGGAATCATCCCACTTTGTTGCAAATACGCCTACAAATGACATTACTGCCATGATGGCAAGAACAATCAATGCATGAATGAAGTTTGAAACATCCTTTTCAGGTCCTAAGAATAACAGAACATTTGTTAATGAATATGCACCAAATCCATAAGATTTCAAGCCAAAGATACCAGATACCAAACCGGCAGTTAAAGCTGTAACCGTATATACTCCATAGATTTTTGGCATTTTATAGTTGATGCCATAGACAGTTGGTTCAGAGATACCGAAGAATGCAGATAATGAAGCCGGGAATGCAATACTCTTTAGATTCTTGTTCTTTGTCTTCAGACCGACAGCAAGGGCAACAAAAGCTGGAGTCAATGTGCAGCAGTAGAACCAGATATTGATCAGATCATCATACCCAGCGTCTGCGATAGAAGCCATTGCAATTGGCATCAGTGCCATATGGAACCCAGGCATGAATACACCGACTGTAGAACTGAAGAGAATAATAGCAAATACACCAAGCCATGGAACTGTATTTCTGACCCAGACCATCCCTGCATAGATATAATTTGTAATGAATGCGCCAAGTGGAGCAAGCAGTGGAAGCGTGATTGCTGACATGATCAGTAGCAGTAAGAATGGCTTCAGAACATGTCTAACAGAAACTGGGAGGACCTTCTTCAACAGAGCATCGATTTTTGACATTACGAATACTGCAAGTACTGGCTGAATGACACTGCTATTATATGTATTCAGCATTGTTGGAATGCCGAAATAGGAAGTGAATGTCTGACCTTCTGCAGTCATAGTGTTTACCATATCTACCCATCCAGGATATACAAGGAATGCGCAAAGCACCATCGCAAGTACCGGTTCTGTATCAAACTTCTTTGCGGCAGTATATCCAATATAGACTGGAAGGAAATAGAAAATCGTCTGCTGAAGATTTGTCAGGATCGTAATCGTAGAACTGTCCGCAGCCATTCCACACCACTGAAGGACCAGAATAAATACGCCAAGAAGACCTGCTGCAAGCAGTGCTGGAATGATTGGTGACATGATACCTGCCATCATCATAAGGAAGTTTGCAAATTTACCAAGTATTCCTTTATCGGAAGATGAAGTTCCCTTGGATCCTTTTAGATCTCCTACCTGCTTCTGTACAGCAGAGAATACATCTTCAATTGTCTGTCCGATAATTACCTGGACCTCTTTGCTTGATTCCTGAACCGATAGTCCAAGAACGCCTTTTGTTGATTTGAGACCATCCTGATTTACTCTAGACAGATCTCTTACGTTTACACGCAGTCTTGTTGCACAGTGATTTACAAATTCCAGGTTTTCCTTTCCACCCAGAAGAGTAATGATCATTGTTGCAAGTGTGTCAAAATTAGAATTGTTCGACATATATTATCTCCTCTCATTGTCCTATATCGAATTATTTTTTGAAACCTTCATCTGTGGAAGATATCCTTCAATATCGCGCATTGTGATATCTTCGATTTTGCTGGCTGTGGCATTACCAGCTGCACCACCCCACTGCAGTGCTTCTTCACTGGAATATCCCTGTGACAGCTTTCCAATAAAGGAAGCAAGCATTGCATCTCCTGCACCTACCTTATTGACAAGTACTGTACGAGGCTGATCCAGTCTGAAGATACCATGTGCATTGGATAATACTGCTCCATCTTTTCCTAACGAAACAAGGATATTTTCAATTCCTATTTCATTTGCCTTTTTCAGATATTCATCAATATTTGATTCATTGATTTCATCATTTTCAAAAAGCAGCTGAAACTCATACAGGTTAGGTTTGATCAGATATGGTCTGCATTCTTTCAGCTGTTCCATTGTGATCTGTTCCATATCGATCACAACTTTTGCGTTTCTCTGATGCACTGCCTGAGCCAATGCAGTAACAAAATCATCCGGAAAGCCATGCATCACAGAACCAGAGATGATTACAATATCATCTGCATTGATCTTTGCAATTTCATCCAGCAGAAACTGAACAGTACAGTTATTTGCTACTGGTCCGCTGCCATTGACACATAATGCCTTCTTCCCATAGTTTGCCTTCATGTTGATACGATTCATTCCATCCACTGGAATTGGAATCATTTCAATATTTGGATCTTCTTCAAAGGAATCCTGAATGTACTGACCTGTAAATCCACCAAGTACTGCAATTGCCTTAGATGGAATATTCATTACACTTAGGATCTTAGAAACATTCAGTCCCTTTCCGCCTGCCTTGTAGATTTCGTGACTTCCTCGATTTACTTCATCTACCAGCAGTGTTTCATCCAATGTGATAAAGTAATCGATCGCAGGATTTAATGTAATTGTATATATCATATGAATCCTCGTCTTTCTGATTCTATTTTACGTTTCGTATCAGCTAATTCAATCATATTATGACAATTTCAATCAAATACTCATTACATTTTATACATTAAACACTTATAATGATTATATCAATCAAAAGAATGATTATTCAAAGGTGGAATATGAACAAACAGCTAAGATGGTCCCAGATCACTGAACTATGCAAACAGAAAGAAATCGTATCTGTCACGGAAATTGCAGATGCGCTGCTGATTTCTCCAGCGACCGTAAGAAGAGATCTTCAGGAAATGGAAGATCTTGGCATGATTATCCGGACTCATGGAGGCGCTAAAATTACTGGAGATCAGACAGAAGAGCCTTCCATGATACTGAAAGCAGAATCCAACTCATCCGAAAAAAAGCAGATTGCATATGCTGCAGCAAAGCTTATCAAAGACAATCAGATGGTATATCTGGATGCAGGAAGTACTACATATGCAATGATTGAATACATTACTGCCAAAAATATTACGGTAGTCACTCCAGGGATTCCTCATGTAGAACTTCTCGGAAAGAAAGGAATATCAACGATCATGCTTGGGGGAATCGTTCGATGGAGTACACAGGCCATCACAGGAAAACAGGCAACAAAACAACTGAATGATTACTATTTTGATGTCTGCTTTATTGGAACAAACGGCATTCATGAACAGATTGGTTTTACAACAAGCAATGAAATGGAAGCAGATACGAAGGCTCTGGCAATTCATCATTCAAAACAAGCTTATATTTTGGCAGATGAATCCAAATTCAATCGTCTATGTCTTGTTCAATTTGCCAAACTAGATGAAGCCATTGTCATCTGTAACAATACAAGAAATTTTGACGAGCAGAAAATAAACTGTATAAAACTGCAGTAACAATTGTCTGCAGTATAGCATATGCTTTAGATTACTCTCAATTTGAAAACCGATAAATTTTAATTATGAGGATTGAAGTCAATGCTTATTTCTTTCCCTGAAATCAGCATGAGAAAAGCATCTGTCGGAAATGGCAGGTGATGATATTCATCATATCGGTGACGCTGCAATCGGTGGAATGGATGCAGAAAACTTAATGCATTACAGTGAAGTCATTCGTGGAAAACGTCATACAATCTTACGTATGGCTAGATCTATCTATCGATAAAGCAAAATATATTAAAGGCTTGAGACTACAAAGTTTCAAGCCTTTTGATTGTGATCTTTTCACTCTATACTGGCATTTTATTTTCCAACATCGATCAGTACCGCTCTGCATGGGGGAGCATCTGCGCCAGATAGATTCAATGGAGCTGCATTCAAGAAATAAACTCCTTCTGAAACTTCTGATAAACGAATTCCTTCAAGCAATACTACATTTGCTCCTAATAATATAAGATGCACTTCCATTGGCACATTTTCAGGACCAACCGTTTGAGATTCATTCCCAAGCAATAAGATTCCATCCTCAGCAAATACTTTAGCTGCTTCTGCTGAAACTTCAGCATCTCCTTTAATTAAAATTCTCTTTGCGGCTTGTAAATTCTGATTCTTAGCTTTTTCAAGAATTTCTACAGCAGCTTCACCAGAGACAATTCCATGATATTCTACAACATATGCCATTCCAATCAATGCATCTAAACTGATAGAGTCAACAGTTTTTCCATCCTTGATGAAATGAAACGGTGCATCGATATGTGTACCATTATGTGCACACATACTAAATGCTGTTAAGTTATACAAGTCACCATTTTCCATTGAACAAAGAGTCTTTTTTTCAGGTATTGGATCACCAGGATATACCTGACAATTGAATATTTCTTGGGAAATATCATGAATTTTCATTTTCTAAATTCTCCTTCACGCACTCTAATTCACCTGACTATGATGTGTTCAAAATATCGTTCTTGAAATTCCACCAAAGCATTGATTGCATCATCAGAATACTCTTTATTTTTGGGAACTATGATCAATTTATCGTCATCATCATCCATTCTATGGATAATGGCAATACATTTCCCCTTAAACGCCTTTACAGGTTCAAACACACCTAGTAAATAACAATCCAATTCTTCCCCATCTCCACTGGTAGTGTCTAGTACATATCCATAGTTCACCGGATAAATAAATCCATATTCAGGATGTTTACTGCCAAGTTCTCGATCAATTACGATATTTAATTCTTTTCCTAGATATTCTTTATGATTCATATGATTTTTTCATCCTTTTGAGTACACTTTTATTTATAAAGTATACATGAATCATTCATAGCACTAAATAAATTTGGAAAGTTAACGGTTTTACTTTATTTTTCTTCTATTTCAACCATATTTTCACTATAGTTGTCTGCAATATTTTCTGATGCAATCACACTGAATACAACAATTGCCAAGATATAAAAAACTAGAATTACAAACAAAATAATACAAACCACTTTCCAGATTGTTTTACTACGTTGATTCTTCATTGCCAGCTGTTCACTGATTTTAGCTAGTTGCTGAGCAACTGCACTCTTATCTGTCTCTTCAACGATTTCTTCTCCAAGTAATGTACTTACATACGTATCCAAAACATCCGCAATTTTACAAAGAACATCTGCATCAGGTACAGAAAGACCTTTTTCCCATTTACTGACTGTCTGACGCACAACATTCAACTTTATCGCAAGTTCTTCCTGTGTATATCCTTTTGCTTTTCGCATTGTTTTTAGATTTTCATGAAACATATTCAAAATCTCCTTTTTGTTAGTATCATCCTATACAAATATGCCTGTTGCGGAA
This sequence comes from Bulleidia sp. HCP3S3_C9, assembly GCF_052064035.1. Classification (NCBI taxonomy): domain Bacteria; kingdom Bacillati; phylum Bacillota; class Erysipelotrichia; order Erysipelotrichales; family Erysipelotrichaceae; genus Bulleidia; species Bulleidia sp. HCP3S3_C9. Next base: position 7,730 of record NZ_JBQHWJ010000048.1, read on the forward strand.
AGCAACACATAGTAACATTTGATTCAAGCATTTATCAATTTCAAGAATTTCTTTTCATTCATGATTTCATTTGTCAGATATTCACCATCATAAAACAATGCATATGTTGTAATTGGAGATGGAACATTTCTAGCCTGTTCTTTCCTTGTAATATGAATCACTTTGAATGGAATATTATTTTCTTTCGCTGTCTTTTCTACAATGGGAACATATTTTGCATTGAACGGGCATTGGTTTGTATAGTAAAGAACGTATCCACTTTCATTCACTCGAGGATGTTTTGCACATTCCATAAACTTTGGTTTTTCTACGCCACTGAAAAAAGATAAATACCATAGTTGAATTCCATGGTCTGTTTCATCACATACTGTAAAACCCTTATATTTCAAAAACTTTGGATCCGCAAGATATGGCTTTTTCTTTGCAGTACTAAGAATACATAATCCTTTTTTACCTTTTTCTTTACTGTCTTTGATACATGCTTCAAGCAAATCATTTGCATATCCATGCCCCTTGAATGCACCCGATACCCATAAACAATCAATATACATATATCCTTCAGCATCAATTGGATTCCATGCATTCTCTGCAGGGATGTATTCAATGAAGCATTTCCCACGCTCAACACTTTTCAAAAACACAAGACCATCATCAAAACGTTCCATAAGCCATGCTTTTTTTGATGACACTTGCACATCTTTATTATTAGAAATGGCACAGCAGATATGTTCTTTCTCAATATTTTCTTTCGTAACTCTGATATATTCCATATGTAGTTAACACTCCAAAATAAAGTATATGAGATTTCTTATATTTTTTAAACAATCTCCAAAAAAGGAAAGCATCTCGCTTTCCTAAATGAACTTACTTTATAAAATATAAATCTTCAAATTCATCCATTGGCCACATTGGTCTAGCAATCATCTTAAATGGAATTCTTTCGCTTCTCTGGATTGTTGGACCATCCGATAAAGCCATGATATGGAATTCCGTTTCAGGAATTAAATATGTATCTAAGTAACCCATTTTCACAACTACGATATCATAATCGTGAAAAGGTGCATTTGCAGCATCAAACTGTTCCATCGTACCATATTGAATATTATCATTCATAATAATTACATCAATATTAGTATCCTTGATATTAAACAAATATGATTTACCTAAATCAAAATCTGAACTAAATCCTTTTTGTTGTTTACCGATTGTCTTTAATGTTCCTTCTAATGTAGTAGATTTACTATTCTCATCTTCCTCAACCCCAACATTTAAAGTCAGTTTATCACCAATTTTACATTTGGAAATGATGTCATAGCTCTTTGGATCATTAATACCTGCAAATAAAACTTTCTTATCTGTTTTATGTTTCAGCATTTCTCTTAAAACAATTGTATTCTGTCCATATCCACCAGCACCGCAGTTATCTCCAGAGTCAGTAATAACGACTGTCTTCTCTGGATAATTCAATGCAGTTTCAACAGATTTATCTACTTCATCAAAGTTACCAGTAAATTTAAACTCATGACGATGATTCCAAGTATACTGACTGATTCTATCAGCCACTTCATTACAGTAATCAATATCATTCATTGTATTAGGAACTACAACAACCGCAGCACCAAGTTTGTCATCATCGTGTCTGATAAATCCTACATGGAAGGAAGTAGAAAATACTCTTGGATCCTTTTCTGCTTCATCAAGCAGTTGATTAATGGAGCGAACGGGTTCATTCGCAGAAACACTTCTTTCTCCACCTACCATAATTGGAAGTTTTCGAATGATTGGTTTCATCACTCTACGATGCAGCATTAAATCACATAACAGTTCTGCCACTTTTCTTCTAGTTTCAACTGTATCAAAATGAGGTGATTCACGGAAGCATCTAACAATATTTAATTGATTTGATAATTCTTCTGTTAAATTACCATGAGGATCCATGACCATTGCAATTGGCATATACTTACCAACAATTTTTCTCATCTCTTTCACCAAGTAATGCTCACCAGAAATACAATCCAGTCCATCTACACCACTTGCTCCATGGAACTGTAGATAAATACCATCAATTTCAGATAAATGTTCTTTCAATGGATTTAATATACATTCACAGATATAATCAAATGTTTCTTTACCAATCATTCCATTTGGAGAAGTATTTGCATATAAAGAAGGAATTATTTCAATATCATTCTTGTTAAAAATATCTTCTACTTTCATTGCTTTTACACAATCATCTCCATACAGAAAATGGAAGTCATCTCGATTCACAATATGACTGATATGTTCATTACATTCTGCATTAAAATGCGCCACAAAAACTTTCATTATTATCTTTTCCTCTTCATTTTCATTTAAGAAATATCTTTATCATTATTATAAGATATATTTATCACTTTTTTCTACCACTCTTTCACTAAGTTCAAACCTTCTTTAATAGCATTCTGTACTTTTTCTTCAATCTCATCTAAAGAAACATAGTCCATATTCTGTGTTGCAATCACATCCATTGGACCAATGCCCCATAGCCAGCTGAGTGCTTTTAAATGTGGGGTGGCCTGTTCTAAAGGATCACCTGTAGCGATATCCATGCCACGTGTTGTAATGTATAGAAGTTTCTCAGCACGACAATTTCCATAGCATGTTTTATCATTGCTTTTAAAAGTGACATCAAATATGGAACAAAGTTCTAAAAAATTCTTTAAAGCTGCTGGATATGACATATCCCAGAATGGTGCCGCAATCACTATTCTATCTGCATCACGAATTGTTTCTGACCATGATAGTGACACAGAATCATAATCACCATGCGTTCTTTTTTGAATCAAATCTTCTTGCACAATTGTTAAAGGAAGCTGATTCAAATCATATTTGATAATTTCATATCTTTCAGACAGCTTATCAATGATTGGTTCTGCAATTCTACGTGTTCTAGATTCCTTGCCACGCATGCATGCATCAATATAAACTAAAGATTTCATTGTATTTGTCCTCATTTCTTCTCTGCAATTACTATAACAATTTCCAACAATATATCATACTTTTCAAGATAAAAAACGCCTCCTATGAGACGTTTCATGTTTTATTTATATTCCAAGTTATCCCCGGTTTCTGGATCAAAGATATGAATTACACTATTGTTGAATGTGAATTGAATTTCATGTCCAGCCTGGAATACATCATTGCTTGTCAACTCTAATGTTGGAACAATGATAATACTATCTTTTCCACATGCCTGAATATGAATATGAACTGAAGAACCCATCATTTCTGAAACATCAACTGTACCATTAATCATTCTACCTGGCTGCTGATCCAAGATAATATGTTCAGGTCTAACACCAATTGTCACTTTCTTAGATTCTACTCCGTTTTCTAAAAGATGACGATTCTTTTCATCAGATAACGGAATCACTGCATCTTCAAGTTTCACAGAATACTTTCCATTATTATCTTTAACAAGTTCACCATCATAGAAATTCATCTGTGGCATTCCAATAAAACCAGCAACAAACAAATTCACTGGATTATTAAATACATCCTGAGGCGTTCCAATCTGCTGAATCACGCCATCTTTCATTATGACAATGCGATCACCAAGTGTCATAGCTTCTGTCTGGTCATGCGTTACATAAATAAATGTTGTATCAATTTTCTTTCTCAACTTAAGAATTTCTGCACGCATCTGATTTCTTAATTTAGCATCCAGATTAGATAATGGTTCATCCATCAATAAAACTTTCGGTTCACGAACAATGGCTCTACCAATTGCTACTCTCTGTCTTTGACCACCAGATAACGCTTTTGGTTTACGATCCATATACTCAACGATATCCAATGTTTCAGCGGCAGCATTCACTCTTTGATCCATTTCTTCCTTGGAAACTTTTCTCATCTTTAATGGAAATTCCAGATTCTGGCGAACTGTCATATGAGGATACAGTGCATAGTTTTGGAATACCATGGCAATATCTCTATCCTTTGGAGCAACTTCGTTCATCAATTTGCCATCAATATACAATTCACCACGAGTAATTTCTTCCAAACCAGCAATCATACGTAAAGTAGTAGATTTACCACATCCAGATGGGCCAACAAGAACAATAAATTCTTTATCTTCAATTTCTAAATTAAAATCATCTACCGCAACTACACCTTCTTCAGTAATCTTCAGATTTGTTTTCTTTTCTGGTGTATTATCTTTCTTCTTTGATTTTTTTACTTTCTTCTTTTCATTTTCAGAATTAGGATATATCTTTTGAATTCCTCTTAAACTAACTGTCGACATAAAATCATCCTTTCACAGCGCCAATCATGACACCAGATACAAAATATTTCTGAACAAACGGATAAATAATCATCATTGGAATTACAGAAACCATGATTGTTGCATATTTAATCAATGGTCTATAAATCATTACATCTTCACCATCTGTATCCGCAACAATACTATTCTCAGTTGACTGCAAAACAATTTCTCTTAAAACAAGCTGTAATGGCCATAATGATCGATCTTGCAGGTAAATAGATGCATTGAACCATTCATTCCAATGTTGTACCGCATAGAACAATACAATTACCGCAATAATTGATTTGCTTACAGGAAGAACAATATCTATTAATATCTTCAGATCATCTGCACCATCAATTCTTGCTGCTTCAATCATTTCTGAAGGAATTTCCATAAATGATGTTCTCATAATAATGATGTTGAATGCTGTTAAAGCACCAGGTAAGATAACTGCCCATCTAGAATTGAACAAGCCCAATTTGTTAATCACAATAAATGTAGGTATTAATCCACCGTTAAATATCATTGTAAATACTACAAATTTTGAGAATAATTTACCAAACAGTAAATTTTTACGAGACATTACATATGCAGCAAGTACATTCAAAACCAATCCAATAAAAGTTGAAACAGTAACATAGAACAACGTATTTCCATATGATTTAACAATATTAGAATTCGCCATTACAAGGTTATATCCACCCAAAGTAATGTCGCCTAATGGTTTCAAAAATAATCCACTATGTGCAGCAACTTTTAATGGGTCACTAATTGATCCCATTGCAACATGCCAGACTGGAAGAATAAATATTACACACAGGAGAAATAAGAATATCGTATTAAATACCGCAAATATTTTCTCCCCTTTTGTTCTTTTATTCATACAAATCACCTACCATATACTTGTTTCATTAACCTTGCGGCTAATAAAATTCGCACTCATCAATACAATCAGATTCACAACAGAGTTAAACAAGTTAACGGCTGTAGAATATGAATAGTCAGAATTCAGAATACCCATACGATATACATAGCTGGCAATAACGTCACCAGTTTCATATGTAGAAGGACCATACATTAAGATGATTTTTTCATATCCAACACCCATGATCTGACCTAATCTTAAAATCAGTAATACTACAATCGTAGATGCAATACCTGGAAGTGTAACATGCAATGTTTGTTGCCATCTATTCGCACCATCAATTGTTGCGGCTTCATACAGAGTTGGATCAATTGCTGCTAATGCAGAAATGAAAATAATAGAATTATACCCTAAATGCTGCCACAAATTTGAACCAATATACAGTGTTCTAAACCACTTAGGTGAAGAAATCACTGCGCCACCATTCCAGCCGAATGATTGTGCAACATTTGTAATCAATCCATTCGATTTACCAAAGTCAAACATAATGGAAACAACAACTACAACTGAAATAAAATATGGAAGATAAGAAATTGTCTGTACAATTTTTTTGAATTTCGTATTTCGTACTTCATTCAAACATAGCGCAAAAACAATAGGTAACGGGAACGAAAAGATGAGACCATAAAAACTAATTAATAATGTATTTTTTAACAATCTCCAAAAGTTAGGTGAACTAAAAAATCTGATAAAATTCTCCATACCAACAAATTGGCTGCCGAAAAATCCTTTACGCATACTATACTTTTGGAATGCCATGACAACACCAACCATTGGAGCATAATTAAATAGCAAGAAATAAATAATGACAGGAAGAGCCATCAAATATAATTGCCAATGATCGCGAAGATCTTTTTTCAATCTATACGAAAAGCTCTTCTTCACTTTCTTTTGACTTTCTGTCATAGAATACGTATCCTCTCTATGAATAAAGGGAAACAGGATGTTACTCACTGTTTCCCATCCATTTATAAATTATCTTGCATTGTAACGATCAAGAGCAGCTTGACGTAGTTCAATACACCTATTGATACCCATATCTTCTAAAGTTTTTCTATAGGCATCATATTCATCAAGAGATCTTTCACCCTTTATAAACTTAACATTATTTTCTTGAACAAATGATTCAATTTCAACATATAGATTAGAAAATTCTGTGTTTTCATCTAATGTCATTGTGCAAGTTGTAGGGATAAAATCTGTTGCTGGGTAAGTTGACCAGATAGAATATGCTACAGATCTTTCCTTTGGCATCTGTTCAATCTGTGCAGCTTCAACTCGGACAGTTGGGTTCTTTGCCCAGTACTTAACAGCTACAGTTGCAGAATCTAAACCATCTGGATTGTTATAACGGAAATCATAATTACCAATTCTATGTCCATCCTTTGGATCAGCATTCCATACTTTGCCTTCTTCACTTTCAAGACCATAGTTAGCATTTAGATAATTGTCTTTTGCATAGAATGAATCTAACCACTTGATAGCTTCTTCTTTATGCTCGCTGCTTGCACTGACTAATGTACAAACATTTAACATATCCATATAGTTACCAGCGATATTTCTCCAAGATGGATCTGGAGAATCAGCACTCTTCTTAGGCTGTTTTGCTGCAACTGTCCAGAAGTCTTTATTTGTTGCGCCTCTTGATACATAAGCATCAGTCATTCTTGTACCATAGTCTACTAATGAGCCAACCTTATCGTTTAACATCATGTCATTATCAGCTGTGATACCACTAGATTGTCTTGTTGAGAAGTCCTGATCTAATAATCCCTTCTTGTACCAGTCATTCAACAATGTTAGATATTCTTTATAGCCATCTTCCATTGGACCATACTTAATTTCACCATTTTTCTGATAAAAATATGGAGCAACACCATAACCGGCCATAAATTCACCATTATCGATACCATACTTTGATGTGTATAATGGAGCTTCAATGCCTAACTTATCTTTAAATGCTGTCAATACTTTTTCCCACTCATCATAAGTTTCAGGAACATCCATGCCAACTTTATCTAAGAAGTCTTTACGAATGGAGATACCCTGGTCAGCATAACCGCCTTCAATATTATCCCAGAATCCCCACATACCATACATTTGTCCAGCATCTGTAAGAACATTTCGTTTCACACCATCAATACTGTTCAGCCAGCTGACATAGTTTGGACATAAATCTAAATAGTCTGCCATATTAACAATATATCCATCTTCGATACATGCATCCATGCCATCTCTATACATCTGTGAAGTTACCTGATCATAAATAATATCAGGAAGTTTTCCAGATGTGAAAAGAAGGTTAAATGCTTCTTTTTCAGTACCAGCTGGCGGTACGATAAAATCGATATGAATGTTTGTCTTTTCTTCAAGCCATTGCCAGAATTCACCTTCATTATAATCAGATAATGTACCCATTGAGTCAGCCATTGGATACCACATTGTTAAAGTGATTTTCTCTTTACTAATTGGATATGTCTGTTGATCAACTTCACCTTTCACAATGTCTGATTTAGGAATTTCGACGTTTTTGTTTTCTCCTGTTCCTCCAGTGGATCCGCCACTTCCTCCACTACAGCCACTTAACAGCATCGCCGCTGGCAGCCCAATAGCCAATGCCTTTTTAATAATGCGTTTCATAAAATTTTTACCCTCGCTTTCTTTTTTCTTATTATGAATTGCAATTATCTACACCATCCAATGGTGTAAAATCCTTATTTTACATATTCAGCAAATATTTGATCATTAAATATTTTTGCAGAAATATATGCTAATGTCGGTACTCCAACAAACAACAATACCGGAAATAATACTGGAACATATCTCCAGAGAAACAAAGGCAAGATAATGATTCCAAAACATTCAATTCCTAATACTTTTAAAGTTTGAAAAATATCTTTCGCCATAAAGTAAAAACTATTTGTAATTGTTCTAAGAATTGTATTTTCAAATCTAGCCAAGATCATAAAAATATATGTATACGCCATGATCCAGATAAATAACATACCAACTAAAATAACCGCAAATACTGTTGATACACTATGTCCAGAATTGATTGATCCTAACGCTTGAATTAAACCAGAACAAAGAATAATTAATATTGCAAGCATTCCCGTACCAATCAGCATACCCTGCTTCATATTTGTCACAAAGCTATGAAAAAACATTCGGACAATACTATCTCCTTCATTTCTTCTCAATTTGATACATGTGTAATTTAATGCAGAAGAGCTTGCTCCAATTGTAACGACTGGTATTGAACAAATAATCCATAGAACATTAAGAATCATTAGATTAAAAAGTAATTCTAATTTATCAAAAATAGGATTATCCTCTTTTTCACTCATAGTACTCATCAACTTCACGCTTTCTTTTTATCATGCACTTTCTATGTACAATTTCTATCCCGCGAATTTCAGCCAACTAACTCACTGCCATTATCTTTCCAGAAAACATAAGTTTCCACCCATTAGAAAAACAACTTTGTGAATCTATCGCTTTACATTCATTTTACTTTTCTTCACAAAAAATTTACTTGATAAATATATTTAAGCACTTATGGTGATGCAAAAGCAAGCTTTCGAAGTAAATCAAAATGATTTTGGAACAATGTTTCGAATGTGAATAAAACACGTATTTAAATTATCAAAATTTCCTTCCCTATATAAAGGTTTCAACAGAACATCAAAAAATGGAGAATGAAAACATCCATTCTCCAACCATGTTTCGAAACAATTCGGTGCTTAATTTCCACGCAACGTTTCCTGATAAACTTTCAAAATCGTCTGTAATACTTCATGATTATTAAAATCTTTATTATAAACAATTCTCGTTTCTCGAACCATGCTTAAGTTTTCAATTGGAAGTGTAACAAGCTTCTTGCTTCTAAGTTCATGTGCACATGCACTTTGTGCAAGAACAGAAACACCAAAATTTTTACGAATCAATTCTTTGATTGTCGCAATATTATCAACTTCCATGACAATGTTATAGTTTTCTGGAGAATCTCCTAAACTTCGAAGACTAGAATCAAAAAGAACACGTGTAGCAGAACTTGGCAAGCGTAAAATCATTTTCTGTTGTTTCAATTGAGAAAGTGTAATCATGGCATTATTTGCAAGTGGATGATCAGGTGACATTACACATACAAGATTATCTGTATTCAACACCAAAGAACTAAAAGATGGATCATTGGACTTTCCTTCCGCAATTACGAGATCCAGCTCATAATTTCCAAGCATACTATAAAGATTATTTATTGTATCAGTAATAATCGTTATTCTTAACTTTGGATTTTCGTTGCTGCATTTTGCCAGCACTTCCGCTGTCATATTGCTTTCTGATGTATGCGTAATACCAACCTGTAAAGTAGAAATCTTCCTCTCGCTATCTTTTAAATCTGCATGTGGTATCTCTGATATCTTAAGTCACCTTCTTGAACGTTACTGGACAAATACAGAACATGTCGATACAACAGATTACCTCATTGAAGGTGCTGTTAAAGCAGTTATGTTGAATGGCGAAAGAATTATGGATCACCCAGATGATTACGATGCCCGTGCTGAAATTCAATGGTTAGCATCTATCGCACATAACAACCTATTAAATACAGGAAGACAAGATGACTGGGCTTCTCATAGAGTTGAACACGAAATCAGCGCACAATATGGAATTACACATGGTGAAGGTATGGCAGTTGTCATGCTTGCATATGTTAAATACTGTGCGAAAAATCATCCTAAGAAGATGGCACAATTTGCAAATAGAGTATTTAATATTGACTATTCTAATTACACAGAAGAAAAAATGGTACTTCTACTTGCCGAAAAACTTGAACAATTCTACAAGAAGCTAAATCTCAAAACAACTTTAAAAGAAATGAATATCGATGATACTCACTTTGCTGAAATGGCTGATCGTGCTACAAAAAATAACACATCACCAGTTGGACATTACTATCCTCTAGACAAGGAACGTTTTATTGAAGTATTGAAGTTAGCTCTGTAATTCATGTACTACGCTGATATTAAATCATACGACATTGCCAATGGTGAAGGATGCAGAGTAACCCTGTTTGTCTCTGGCTGCACAAATCATTGCAAAGGCTTTTTCAGTCAGAAACCTGGAACTTCCATTATGGTCAGCCATACACAAAAGATACTGAGGAATACATTTTAAATCCCTTCAAAATCCTCATATCGAAGGTCTGACAATACTTGGAGGTGAGCCATTTGAACCATTTAACCAGGCAGAACTAGTCAATCTGCTCCATATTGTCAAACAGGAATTTTCTGAAAAAAATATCTTGTGCTTCACTGGCTTTGTCTATGATAAAGATCTTCTAAAAGGACAGCGAAAACATACAAATGCAACAGATGAAATGTTGTCTTATATCATGAATAAAACCGCTCAAAAAGCGGTTTTATTTTTACATAATTGACCATCTGATTCATTGACAAGCAAAAATAGGAAAAGCAGCATTCAAAGCATTCGTAATCTGTCTGCGGGTCATTGGATGAGATTTAAAAATATATTTGGCTA
>NZ_JBQHWJ010000049.1:0-18217 GCF_052064035.1 Bulleidia sp. HCP3S3_C9
TCCTTTCAAAAATAAATGCGATGTGTTTGATACCACAACACTTAAACCACAAAACCTGGTGCAAAATACGAATTCAAAGACTCATCTAACTAATCATTGTTCTGGAATAAGTCGTGGTAAGACCCTTATCAAAGTAGTCAAAGCTACAGGGAGAACTACAAATCCACATTCACATATTTCAATATTCTACAAGATACATCGAACCGTTATCAATCACGGTTAAACAGGATTGATAGAAAGAGTGAGTATATTGTGAATGACTTGTTTTATGAGTCTTCAACAATATACCAGGAGAAAGAATAAAGAAATGCAAAAAAAAAGTTTGGGTTTTAATGTTGTATTTCAAACGATATATCAAATATTTTTAACATTGACTCCATTGATTACAACTCCGTTTGTGTCACGTATGTTGGGTGTTGAAGGAGTTGGAACATATTCATATACATTGTCAATGTGTAAGTATTTTATGTTATTTGCATTACTCGGTGTAGAAGATTATGGATGTAGAAGCATTGCTTCTGCAAATGGAAATAAGAAAAAAATATCTGAAAATTTTATTAATATTTTTTTCTTTCAAATTATTAGTTCTATATTAGCAATCACTCTATACTTCTTGTATTGTTATTTTTTTGTTACGCAAGATTTATCAGTTGCTTTGCTTCAAGGAATGATGGTGATATCCTGTTTATTTGATATAAGCTGGTTTTTCTATGGCATAGAGAAAATTAAAGTAACCATTACAAGAGGAATTTTAATTAAAGTAATAACAATGGTTTTAACTTTTACTTTGGTAAATAAAGAAAGTGGTGTAATTGCATATACAATAGCGATGGCAGGAGGAACCTTAGTAAGCCAAATTGCATTGTGGTTTAGTTTAAAAAAAGAAATTGATTTTGTGAAACCAGATTTTGATGAAATAATAAAACATGCAAAAGCAAATATAATTTTGTTTTTTCCTGTAATTGCACAAACGGTTTTTCAGGTTATGGATAAATCTATGCTTGGATGGTTTAGTACAAAAGCACAATCTGGCTACTATTATAACGCAGATATGTTGGTGTATGTTCCTGAAGGTATCATCGGAGGTATTGGAACTGTCTTTTTAGCAAGGTTGTCTTCACTTTATGCGATTGGAGATAAAAAAGAAATAAATAAAGTATTACTAGAAAGTTTCGAATTGTATACTTGTATTGCTTGCCCATTGGCTTTTGGTGTTGCTGGTATTGCAAAAGAGTTTGTGCCTTTATTTTTTGGACAATCATTTTCGCCCTGTATTCAATTAACTTATTTACTTTGTCCCGCTATTATATTAAAAACCTATTCAACATTGTTGAAAAATGAAGTGTATGTTCCATCTCATAGAGAAAATTATTTTACATTTTCTGTTGTAATTGCGGCAATAGTTAATTTAATAATGAATTATTTGCTTATACCTAAATTTGGGGCAACAGGGGCAGTTATAGGGACGATCAGTGCAGAATTTTCGGAGTTAGTAGTATTGATTGTAGGATTCTTTAAAATTGATAATGAAATTTCAAAAAAATCATTATTGATTAATTTAGCTTATTATTTTTTCGCGTTTATAATGTTTTTGTGTGTAAGAGCAGTAACTTTAATAACTTGTCCAGTAGTATTGAAAGTGATAATTCAAGTTTTTACAGGTGTAATAACTTACTCAATATTTTGTTTACTTCTTTGGAAAAATAACAAAAGTCATATAGGAAAACTTGTAACGAGTATTTTGAAAAGGTAATTATTTATGAAAATATTAATGATTAATAGTGTATGTGGAATTCGAAGTACGGGTAGAATTTGTACTGATATTGCAGATGCATTGGAAAAGCAGGGAAATGAAGTTAAAATTGCATACGGTCGATTTGATGTTCCAGAAATATATAAAAAATATGCTGTAAAAATTGGTAACCAGTTAGGTGTTTATTTTCATATTGGCGAATCTTTACTTATGGATAATTCTGGGATGTTAAGTAAAAAAGTGACAGAACAATTTATTAGTTGGGTAAAAGAATATAACCCAGATGTTATTCATCTCCATAACATTCATGGTTATTACATACATGTTCCAACTTTATTTAATTACTTGAAAGAATGTAATAAAAAGATATTGTGGACACTGCATGATTGTTGGACGTTCACTGGACATTGTGCGTATTTTGATTTTGTAGATTGTAAAAAATGGAAGACTGGTTGCTTTCATTGTGAATTAAAGCATGAATATCCTCCAAGTGTGTTATTGGATAGATCAAAAGAAAATTATCTTGTGAAAAAGAACATGTTTACAGGCATTTCAAATATGACTTTGATTACTCCGTCAAAATGGCTGGCAGATCTAGTCAAAGAATCATATTTAAAAGAGTATGATGTCAAAGTAATACATAACCAAATTAACTATGGCGTATTCTATCCTGTTGCAAGTAACTTGAAAGAAAAACATCATATTTTGAATAAAAAAGTAGTATTAGGTGTTGCTAGTATTTGGGAAAAAAGAAAAGGATTGGATGATTTTATTCAATTATCCAAAAAATTGAATGAGGATTATGTGATTGTGTTGATTGGATTGAATAAAAAACAATTGAAATCCATTCCAAAGAATGTGATAGGCATTGAACATACATCTAATGTTCAAGAATTAGCACAATGGTACAGTTGCGCAGATGTGTTTTTGAATTTGACCTATGAAGATAATTATCCAACAACAAATTTAGAAGCAATTGCATGTGGGACGCCGGTGATTACGTATAACACTGGTGGCAGCCCTGAATCAGCAAAGTATTATGGAATGACGGTTGGAAAAGGAAATCTTGAAGAAGTTGCAGATATTGTGAATAAAGAACAATATAAAAACTGCAGAAAAGAAGAAATACCAGATGATTTTATTTCATCATATTTACAACTATACTCGTTATAGTTGTTTTTTGTGTAAGTAAGCAATGAAATAACGTTTGTGGTATTATAGAAAAGGTGAAATTTATGAAAATATTAGTAGTTGGACAACATTTCTATCCTGAACAATTTCGTATTAACGATATCTGTTTTTCTCTTGCAAAAAGAGGTCATGAAGTCACAATGTTAACGGGACTTCCAAATTATCCTGAAGGAAAGATTTATCCAGGTTATCAACATGGAGAAAATAGAGACGAATGGATCAATGGAGTTCACGTTATTCGTTGTTCTTTAGTTGGAAGAGGGAAGAATATTCTTCAGTTTGGATTAAATTATCTTTGGTTTGCGTTAAGTGGTAAACATAAGGCAAAACAATTAGATGGTGAATATGATATTGTCTTTTCTTATGAGACATCACCTGTATCAATGGTTGCTCCTGCAATTGTTGCGAAAAATAAATTTCATATTCCTTTGATTATTGATTGTCTAGATCAATGGCCAATCAGTGTTACTGCTGGACCTTTTAGTGATAAGAGCTTATTTTATAAAATTTTGTATAACTATAGCGTGAAAATATATAGTCAGGCAGATTTAATTACAATCACATCTAAGTCATTTGAAAGCTATTTTAATAATGTATTGCATTTATCAAGCGAAAAATATGGGTTAAAGTATTGGCCTCAATATGCCGAAGATGTTTATGGTAAAGTTGGAAAAGAAGTCAATGGAATCTATGATGTGTTATATGCTGGAAATATTGGCCCAGCCGCTGATGTTGAAACAATTGTAAAAGCAGCTGTTCTATTAAAAGATAATAAAAAAATTCATTTCCATATTGTTGGAGATGGAATGAATCGCGAAGCCTGTGAAAAAATTGCTTCAGAAAAAGGATTAGAGAATATTACATTTTATGGTTCGTATCCTGTTGAAAAGATGAAGGAGTTTTATACGAAAGCAGATGCTTTATTAATTACGATGAAAGATAACCAAGTTGTGAATTATACGTTGCCAGCAAAGATGCAATCTTATATGTTAGCAGGAAAACCAATTATTGGAGCTATTAACGGTGAAACACAACGAGTTATTAAAGAAGCAGATTGTGGATACTGTGCAAATTCTTCAGATGAAAAGAAAATGGCAGAATATATCTTAGAAGCTTCAAAAGACGAGAGTGATATAAAAGGATTAGGTAATAATGGTAAAATATATTACCAAGAACATTTTGATAAAGAAAAACTCTTAGATGAATTAGAACAAATGATGAAAGATCTCATAGAAAGGAATCAAAAATTATGAACATTTTAGTGACAGGTTCTAAAGGAATGGTTGGTACTGCTTTGGTTAATAATCTTAAAAACATTAGAGATGGGAAAAATAAAACAAGACCAGCGATTATAATTGATGAAATCTATGAATATGATATGGACAGTACATATGATCAGCTGGAAGAATATTGTTCAAAATGTGATTTTGTGTTTAATCTTGCCGGAGTGAATCGACCAAAGAATCCAGAAGAATTCATGCAAGGAAACTTTGGCTTTGCTTCTACATTGCTGGATACATTGAAGAAATATAACAATAAAGCGACAATTATGCTTTCTTCTTCGATTCAGGCAACCTTGTCAGGAAGATTTGGAGACAGTGAATATGGAAGAAGCAAAAAGGCTGGAGAAGAGTTGTTCTTTGAATATTCTAAAGAAACAGGTGCTAAAGTAGCTGTTTATAGATTCCCTAATCTGATGGGACATTCAAGACCTAGATATAACAGTGCGGTCAGTACATTCTGCTACTGCGTTGCAAATGATGAAGAATTTACAGTAAATGACAGAAGTACAGAACTTGAACTTTTATATATTGATGATCTTGTAGAAGGAATGTTTGATCTGTTAGAGGGTAAAGAAAAGCATTGTGAATTTGATGGTGTAGAAACAGTGTTGAAAGAGGATGGAAGATATTGTTGTGTTCCAGTAACACATAAAGTTACATTGGGAGAAATTGTTGATCTTCTAGAGCAGTTTAAGCAGGAACCAGTTACATTGATGATGCCTAAGATGCCGGAAGGGTCATTTGCTAAGAAGCTATACAGTTTATATCTTACATATTTACCTACAGATAAGTTTAAATATGCAATGAAGATGAATGTTGATGATAGAGGCTCATTTACAGAACTTCTGCATACAGAGGATTGTGGACAGGTATCTATCAATATCAGTAAACCTGGAATTACAAAAGGTCAGCACTGGCACAACAGCAAATGGGAACTGTTTATTGTTGTACAAGGACATGGATTAATTCAGGAAAGAAACATTAATACTGGAGAAGAAGTTGAATTTGAAGTTTCAGGTGACAAAATAGAAGCAGTTCATATGATCCCTGGATGGACACATAACATTATTAATTTGTCAGAAACAGAGAATCTTGTAACTGTAATGACATGTAATGAAATTTTCAATCCAGAACATCCAGATACATTCTTTGAACCAGTGAAAAAGGAGAACGCATAATGTCTGATTATACTAATATTAAATGGCAAGAAAATGGAAAGCTGAAATTATTGATTATCGTAGGAACACGACCAGAAATTATTCGATTATCTGCAGTAATCAATAAGTGCAGACAGTACTTTGATGTCACTCTTGCGCATACTGGGCAGAACTATGACTATAACTTAAATGGTATTTTCTTTAAAGATCTGAAACTGAAAGATCCTGAAGTATATCTCAATGCAGTAGGTAATGATCTTGGAGAAACAATGGGAAATATCATTGCGGAAAGCTACAAGCTGATGGTTGATATTAAACCTGAAGGTGTACTTGTACTGGGCGATACAAACAGTTGCTTGTCAGTGATTGGTGCTAAGCGACTGCATATTCCAATTTTCCATATGGAAGCTGGAAACAGATGTAAGGATGAATGTCTTCCAGAAGAAACAAACAGAAGAATCGTAGATATTATTTCTGATGTGAATATGGCTTATTCTGAACATGCAAGAAGATATCTTGCGGATACAGGTTTGCCAAAGGAAAGAACGTACGTAACAGGTTCTCCAATGGCGGAAGTATTACATAATAACCTGGAAGAAATTGAAAACAGTGATATTCATTCTAAGCTGGGACTGGAAAAAGGAAAGTATATTCTTTTGAGTGCACATAGAGAAGAGAATATTGATACAGAAAAGAATTTCCTGTCATTATTCAATGCAATTAACAAAATGGCAGAGAAGTATGATATGCCTATTCTTTACAGTTGTCATCCAAGAAGCAGAAAGAGACTGGAAACATCTGGATTCAAACTTGATCCAAGAGTTATCCAGCATGAACCATTAGGTTTCCATGATTATAACTGTCTGCAGATGAATGCGTTCTGTGTGGTATCTGACAGTGGAACACTTCCGGAAGAAAGCAGTTTCTTCACAAGTGTAGGTCATCCATTCCCTGCAGTATGTATTCGAACAAGTACAGAAAGACCAGAAGCATTAGATAAAGCAGACTTTATCTTGTCAGGAATTGATGAAAAAGGATTGCTTCAATCTGTAGATACAGCAGTTGAAATGAATAGAAATGGTGATATTGGATTGCCAGTGCCAAACTATGTTGATGAAAATGTATCAACAAAAGTTGTTAAAATCATCCAGTCTTATGTTGGCGTAGTCAACAAGATGGTGTGGAGGAAATACTAGTGAATATTGATAACCAGGAATGGCGAGAATTGTCTGTTGAAGAACATAAACAAAGGGCTTTAAATATTTTATTGGAGATTGATGCTTTTTGTAGAAAAGAAAACTTAAGATATTTTTTGGCATATGGAACATTAATTGGAGCGGTAAGACATAAAGGCTTTATCCCTTGGGATGATGATATAGATATTCAAATGCCAAGACCAGATTATGAAGTGTTTGCAAAAAAATTTAATAATGTTAAACATGAAAACAATTATATGGCATTTTATCCAACTGACAAAAGAGCAAAACATACATATATGAAAGTTTGTGATATGGATACTCGAAAAATAGAATCAGGTATTAAATATTACAATAACGATTATTTAGGAGTTGACATAGATATTTTTCCGTTAGATGGATTGCCTGAAGACGATAAGAAATATAAAAGACATTTTCGAAAAATAAAATTATTATCATATAGATTCTTTGGTGTTAATTCTATTTTATATCTAGGTGATTTGAAATTAAATTTATCTGGCTTTTTGAAATTGGTATATCGATTTTGTGTTATACAGAGAGGTAAATTATTGAATTTAGTAAATGGTTCAGCAAATCGAGATGAAATTTTAAAAACATTAACAGAAGTAGAAACAGAAATACCATATGATGAGGCAAAAATCGTTGGTACAAGCTGTTCAATATATGATTTTTTTGATGATAGGTATCCAAAAGAATGTTTCGAGACATCTCTTGAAGCTCAATTTGAAGGACATAATGTTAAAATTCCAGGAGGATATGATACAATTCTTACAAAACAATATGGTGAATATATGACCCCCCCTCCAGAAAATCAACAAATAACACATCATAGTAATAATGTGTATGTTAAGAAATAGGTTTATAATATATAAGACGATTTAAGAGGTTATAAAAATGAGTGAATTTAGTGGAAAAACATTAATGATAACAGGTGGTACAGGTTCATTTGGTAATACTGTACTCAAGCATTTCTTGGAAACAGATATTGGTGAAATTCGTATTTTTTCAAGAGATGAAAAGAAACAGGATGATATGCGTCATGAGTTACAGGCAAAACATCCAGAAACAGCAAATAAAGTGAAATTCTATATTGGTGATGTAAGAAATCCACAGAGTATCATGGATGCAATGCATGGAGTTGACTATGTATTTCATGCTGCAGCTTTAAAGCAGGTTCCATCCTGTGAATTCTTCCCAATGGAAGCTGTCAGAACAAATGTCATTGGTACAGATAACATGCTTCATGCGGCAATTGAATGTGGTGTTAAAAGAGTTGTATGTCTGTCTACTGATAAGGCTGCATATCCAATCAATGCAATGGGTATTTCAAAGGCAATGATGGAACACGTAATTTATGCAAATGCTAGAGTTGCTGCTGAAAGAGGTGGAACAGTTATTTGCTGTACTAGATATGGTAATGTCATGTGTTCTAGAGGCTCTGTAATTCCTCTATTCATCGATCAGATCAAAGCAGGAAAGCCTATTACAATTACAGATCCAAATATGACAAGATTCTTGATGAATCTGGATGAAGCTGTAGATCTTGTCAAGTTTGCATTTGAACATGCTAATCCAGGTGACTTGTTTATTCAAAAGGCAGATGCTTCAACAATTGGTGATTTAGCAAAGGCTGTTCAACAATTGTTTGGTGATACAGGAACAAACATTATCGGAACACGTCATGGTGAAAAACTGTATGAAACACTGATGACAAGAGAAGAAAGACTCAGAAGTGAAGATATGGGCAACTACTATAGAGTTGCTGCAGACAGCAGAGATCTGAACTATGATAAATTTGTTGTAAATGGTGAAGTACACACAATGGCAGACGAAGCATATACATCTCATAACACAAAGAGATTAGATGTAGAAGGAACAGTGAAGAAGATTCTTACTACAGACTATGTACAGGAAGAATTAAAGAAATTAGGAAAGTAAATTGTTCTGGGTCGTAATGGTTTTGCCATTACGACTTTTTGAAAGTATAATATTAACTATATGAAAAAACTTATTATTATTCCTGCGTTTAACGAAAGTGTAAATATCGCAAATACAGTAAAAGAAATAGAAAAGAAAGCACCAGAATTCGATTATGTCGTAATTAATGACTGTTCAAAAGATAATACTTTAGATGTCTTGAAAGAAAAGCATATTAACTATATTAATTTACCTGTAAATTTGGGTATTGGTGGTGCAGTACAGACAGGATACAAATATGCATTTGAAAATGGATATGATGTAGCTGTACAAGTTGATGGTGATGGACAACATAATCCAGCTTTTTTGGACAAATTGTGTGATGCATTAGTTAATGATAATGCAGATATGGTGATTGGTTCTAGATTTATTGAAAATGAAGGCTTTCAATCTACTTTTATGAGACGCGTTGGTATTATGTATTTTACAAAAATTATTCATTGGCTGACAAAAGCAACAATTACTGATCCAACTTCTGGATTTAGAATGGCAAATAGAAAAGTAATTGAAATGTTTGCTAAAGATTATCCTAGAGATTATCCGGAACCAGAATCTGTAGTGTGCTTATTAAAAAACAATTTTAAAGTTGTTGAAGTTCCTGTTCAAATGAAAGCTAGACAAGGTGGGGAATCATCTATTAAACTATGGGATTCTGTTTATTATATGATTAAAGTATCTTTAGCTATTTTTGTTGAATGTTCGAGAAAGCATAAGGAGAACAAATGATATGTCTACAAGATTACATATATTATTATTTGCTGCAGTGTTATTTACTTTATTTGAAGTAATTAAAAGAGTAAGAGAAAAAAAACTTCTACTTCAATATACGTTGACTTGGCTGACATTATTAGTTGTTTTGTTGCTAGTTGCATTGTTTCCGCAATTGCTTTCGTGGATTTCAGATTTAATTGGAATTGCTTTACCAATTAATATGGTTTTTTTCTTAGGTTTTTGCTTTTCATTGTTAATTATTTTTGAGTTGACACAAGCAGTATCAAAAATGTCTGTTCAAATTAAAGATCTAACGCAAAAAATTGCGTTGTTGGATAAAAAAAGAGAGGATGAAAGTAAGTGAAAAAGAAGAAAGAATATAATTGGTTGTTATTTGGAATTTTGACAATTATTGCAATTTTGACATCATTGTATGTATTTAAATGTCTTCCGGGTGGGAGAAAAATGTTTTTTAGGAGATGCGAAATAATTTTTCTTTTATACGCATTTTTTTGTTTACATTGTTTTTTTGAAGTAAATTCTATATATGAAACAATGCATAAGTATAGGTGGATAATATATTTTGCATTATTAGTTTTTTTTGTTGTGAATTGTTTGAATTTATCTTCATTAGGAATGTTTGATGTGTATATTCAAAATGGTAAAGGATCAGAATTTATTAGCCCTTTATTTGGAAAGAGTCGACCAATAAGATCTGATGAATGGATGGTTAATGTTCCTCGAGTTCTTTCTGGAAAGTATTTTAACTATAGTGGAATCAATGATATAGTTAATGCTACCAAATACAACAGTTTAGTAGCAACTGGTAGTATTATAAGAGATTATGCAATTCTTGCTGATCCTTCAAAATGGGGCTATTTACTTCTTGGAGCAGAATATGGTTTATCATTTTTTTGGGGTTATAAGTTGATTTTTGGTTTTGCCTTTTGGTATGAACTTTTCTTGATATTAACAAAAAATAAAAGACTGCTTTCAATATTTGGAACATCTTTGGTTTGGTTTTCAACTTTTAATATGTGGTGGTCAATTGTCAACCAATTAATAAGTGGTGCTGCGATTCTTGTTCTATTCTTTTATTTTTTAAAAAGCAAGAATAGTTATATTAGGCTATTAATTGGAATGGTATTGGCAATAGCAGGTGCAGATTATTGTATGAACTTATATCCTGCCTGGCAAGTTCCTATGGGATATATAATTTTATCAATTATGGTCTGGATGATTATTAATGAAAAGCCTTGGAAAACATTTTCTAAAAAAGATTGGTTATTTTTTGTGATAGATGTTTTATTTATGATAAGTATTATATTGAGGTATCTACAAGTTGATGCACCATATATGGAAGCAATACAAAAAACCGTTTATCCGGGAAGCAGAGTATCATATGGTGGAAATTCTATAAAGAAATTATTAGGGTACTTTTATGTTCTATTCGCAAGCTTATGGGACATTGGAAATCCGTGTGAAATTGGATGTTTTCCGGTTGGCTTTCCATTAGCATATATTTTAATGGCAGATGTGCTTTTTAAAGAAAAGAAAAAGAATAATTTACTGTTCTTTTTGTTCGTTCCTCTAGTTATCTTGACATGTTATTGTACATTTGAACTGCCTAAAATAATTGCTAAAGTATTGTTGTTAACATATTCAATACCTGCTAGAGCTGTAGATTATTTAGGTTTACTTTTAGTAATTATTTTGATTGTTTGCTTAAGTGAAGTGTATGAGAATAAAGTGGAGATTAATTTATTGGAATCGACAATAATAGTTCTGATTAGTGCTTATCCAGCCATAGCATATTCAGTTTCTTATACATCACAAAAAAGGGGGATAGTAGCAATTGTATTTGTTGGCATACTTGCAATTATTTCGTTGATAAGCATTTTATCAAAAGTCGATAAAAAGTATTTTAACTTTAAAATAAGTACAGTTTTTGTATCTGTATGCTTGACTTTAAATGCAATGCTTGTAAATCCGATTATGGTAGGAGTAGATGCAATATTAAGTAAACCTGCTGCCAAAAAAGTGCAAGAAATTGCAAAAAAAGATCATAACGGAAAATGGATTGCATTAGATTCTCTTGCAAGTTCTAATTTTTTAATCGCATGTGGTGCGCCAACAATTAACTCAACAAATTTCATTCCGAATTTTGGCTTGTGGAAAAAATTAGATCCAGATAATAAATATGAAGAAGTATGGAATAGATATGCACATATGGCTGTTAGTTTAAGTCAGACAGATGAATCTGAGTTTTTAGTGAGAGCAGGTGATTTTATTGCATGTGTTTTATCTGAAGAAGATTTAAAGAAAACAGGAGTAAAATATCTATTCTCACAATCAGAAATTATGGGTAGTTGGAAGGATATGGTTACTGAAATTTATCATGAAGATAATGTATATATTTATCAAATAAACTATAATAATTAAAATTAAAGAAGGTGATAAACATGAGTAAACCTATTCCATTTTCTCCTCCTGATATTACAGAAGAAGAAATCAAAGAAGTGAGTGATGCATTAAGAAGCGGATGGATCACAACAGGACCACGAACAAAGCAATTCGAAAAGAATTTATGTGAATATTTAAAAGTTGATAACTGTGTATGCTTAAATAGTGCAACAGCAGCGGAAGAATTGAATTTTAGAATTCTTGGTATTGGTGAGGGAGATGAAGTTATCGTTCCTGCGTATACATATACTGCGAGTGCTTCTGCGGCAATTCATTGTGGCGCAACAGTAAAGTTTGTGGATTCACAAATTGACAGTGTTGAAATGGATTATCGTGCATTAGAAAATGCAATTACAGAAAAAACAAAAGCAATTGTACCGGTGGATTTGGGTGGCGTGCCTTGCGACTATGATACGATCTACAAAATTGTAGAAAAAAAGAAATCTTTATTTCATCCAACAAATGATATTCAAAAAGCAATTGGAAGAGTGATTGTAGTGGCGGATGGTGCGCATGCTTTGGGTGCAAGCAGAAATGGCGTAACTGTAGGCAATCTTGCAGACTTTACTTCCTTTTCTTTCCATGCGGTTAAGAATCTGACAACTGCAGAAGGCGGATGTGCTACATGGAAACATATTGATGGTATTGATGATGGAGAACTCTATCATTTATATCAGTTGTATTCTTTACATGGACAAAGCAAAGATGCGTTAGCGAAAACAAAAGCTGGTGCGTGGGAATATGATATTGTCGGACCTTGGTATAAATGTAATATGACAGATATCATGGCTGCGATTGGATTAGTACAATTAAAAAGATATCCTTCTTTGATTCAAAGAAGATATGAAATTGTGAAGAAGTATGATGAGGCAATGGATGCAATGCACATTAAACATATTCAACATGTCAGTGATGCATATCATTCCAGTGCACATTTATATATGATTCGCATTCCTGATATCTCTGTGGAACAAAGAAATGAAATTATTACAAGGATGGCAGAAAATGGCGTGGCTACAAATGTCCACTATAAACCATTACCAATGATGAGTGGGTATAAAGCATATGGATGGGATATTAAAGATTTCCCAAATGCATATCACTTATATCACAATGAAATTACATTACCATTACATACATTATTGAGTAATGAAGATGTTGAAATTGTGATTCAGACATTAAGAAGTACATTAGAAGAAATGAAATTATTATGATATTGAGAAGCTGGGACAAATTACCTGAATATATGAGAAATGATAAGGTAAAACCTTATTATGAATTATTAAAGAAAAGAACATGTTCTTTAATAATGAAGAGAATATTTGATATTGTGATGTCCTTGCTTCTTTTAATGATTCTTTCTCCTGTATTTTTAGTCGTTTCTATCTGGATCAAGCTGGATTCAAAAGGACCTGTCTTTTTTAGACAGGTACGTGTGACTACGTATGGAAAACAGTTTCGTATTTTTAAATTTAGAACGATGTGTGAGAATGCGGAAAAGAAGGGATCATTAGTGACCGTTGGAAATGATTCTAGAATCACAAAAGTTGGAGAAAAAATCAGACATTGTCGTTTAGATGAAATTCCTCAATTGTTAAATGTTTTAGCTGGTGATATGACATTTGTTGGTACTAGACCAGAAGTGGTGAAGTATGTAAATGCATATAGTGATGAAATGTATGCAACACTTCTATTACCGGCAGGAATTACTTCTGTTGCATCCATTCAGTACAAGGATGAAGATGAAATCTTATCAAAAGCAAAAGATCCTGATGATGCGTATATTCATGAAGTACTTCCGGACAAGATGAAATATAATCTTGCATCCATTGAGAATTTCAGTTTCTTAAATGAAATTAAAACAATGGTAAATACATTGAAAGCAGTGATATGAAAAAAGCATTGATATTTGACACATACGATGACTATAACATTCGTATTCAATACATAAAGTCTGCATTAGAAAGAAATGGGTATGAAACCATGATTTATTTTGCGGATTTTGATCATGTCAAAAAACAATACTATACAAAGAAAAGAGAAGATGTACATTACATTCATGTCAGTGAATATCAAAAGAATCTTTCTTATGCAAGAATTGCTTCTCATATGAAATTTGCGAAGGCATGCGTGGAAGTAGCTGAAAAACATGCAGATGCATCGTTGATCTATGTCATGGTTCCACCAAATAGTATGGTGAAGCAATTTGCTTTGTATAAAAGAAAGCATGAAAATGTTAAAATCTGGTTTGATGTGTTAGATATGTGGCCGGAAAGCTTGCCCGTATCTGATAAAATCAAAAAGCTTGGAGCTTGTATTTTCAATCAGTGGGCTAAACTTAGAAATCGATATTTAAATGATTGTGATCTTGTTTCTTTTGAATGTAATCTATTTAGAGACACATTAAAACAATTTGTTGATGCAAAGAAACAGACAACAATTTATTTATCACAGGATAATCATATGATTGATTCATATGATAGATTCAATGAGCAGATCAATTTCTTATATTGTGGTTCTATTAATCACATTATTGATATTGATAAAATAGTATCAATTTTAAAAGATATAATGCGCTTGAAAAAGGCTCACTTGGATATTATTGGTGATGGAGAAAATAAAGATGCATTTCTTCAACAGTTAGATATTCATCACATCCCATATACATATCATGGTCTGGTTTATGATGAAGAAAAGAAAAGAAACATTTATAGACACTGTCATTTTGGATTCAATATCATGAAAGATAGTGTTTATGTTGGTTTAACAATGAAATCATTAGATTATCTGTCTTATGGATTGCCTATGATTAATAATATCAAAGGAGATTCTTTATCGCTTGTTGAAAGTGAAAAAATTGGATTGAATGTAAATGATGCATTGATTCAAAATATTACTTCTTTATCTGAAGAAGAATATTTTATGATGAAAGAAAATGTAAAAAAGACATTTCTTGCATATTTTGATAGACATTGCATTGATCAACAATTAGATCAGAACATAAAAGAACTGGAGGACTAAGATATGAATATATCTGTAGCGATGGCTGTATATAATGGGGGAAAATATTTAAGGGAACAACTGGATTCTATTTTGAAACAGTTAGATGAAATGGATGAGTTGATTATTTCTTACAATGATTCTACTGATGATACACTAAAAATTCTTGAAGAGTATGTGTGTAAGTATGAAATCATCAAAGTTTATCATTGGGAAGAAAAAGGTGTTATCTCAAACTTTGAAAATGCTATTACACATTGTACAAATGCTTATATTTTCTTGTCTGATCAAGATGATGTCTGGGCTGATGATAAAGTGAAAAAGGTGATGGATGCTTTCAATTCAGATAAAACAATTCTGACTGTAATGCATAATTGTGAATATGTGGATGATAACCTGAATCCTTTAGGAAAAGACTTGTTTTCTGATCGAAATGTAAAACTTGGATTCTTAAAGAATCTGTTTATCAATGGATATCAAGGCAGCTGTATGGCATTTAAGAAGGATCTGGTTCCATTTATTACACCAATGCCTAAGACAGTGGCAATGCATGATCAATGGATTGGTATTTTAGCTGAAAGAGCAGGTCATATTAAGTTTTTGACAGAACCATTAATGAAATATAGAAAACATACAGGTTCTCATTCAACAGAACATGTTCCATTTGGCAAGAAAATGAAATGGATTGGTAAAATGGCATTCCATGTTGGAGAAACATTAAATGAGAAAAAAATGTTGAAGTGGTATCTGCAGAGCATCTATGCACCTGAAAAGAAAGCGGATTTTGACTTTGATGATTATGGATATTCAGAACACGAACTGGAAGAAAGAACAAAGGAAAAACCATCAAATACTAACAATACATCAGAACTTGAAAATAATAATGGTGAAACGATGATGTATATGGTTAATAAACTGAATCAAAATAAATATGAAGAGAAATAAAAAAACCAGGAGGAGTTTTGTATGAAAATATTGAGCGTTATCGTTCCATGTTTTAATGAAGAGCAGGCTCTTCCTTTTTTCTATGAGGAGATAAAGAAAATATCTGTAAAGATGAAAGATGTTTCTTTTGAATATCTTTTCATTGATGATGGATCCAACGACAATACATTATCTGTAATAAAAAAATATTCTGAAATGGATGGAAGAATTAAATATATATCTTTTTCAAGAAATTTTGGTAAAGAAGCAGCAATTTATGCTGGCTTAAAGCGTTGTAAAGGTGACTTTATTGTCATTATGGATGCGGATTTACAGGATCCGCCTTCTCTTTTACCAGAAATGTATGAAGCAATCGTACATGAAGGTTATGACAGTGCAGCGACGCGTAGAATGAATCGAAAAGGTGAACCGTTGATTCGTTCTTTCTTTGCAAAATTGTTTTATAAAATCATGAATCATATTTCAGATTCTAAGATTGTAGATGGTGCTAGAGATTATCGCATGATGACGCGTCAGATGGTTGATGCCATTCTTTCTATGTGCGAATATAATCGTTTCTCAAAAGGTATTTTTGGATGGATTGGATTTCGTACAAAATGGATTGCCTATGAGAATGTGGAAAGAGTTGCGGGAAATACAAAATGGTCATTCTGGGAGTTGTTTAAGTATTCTATTGAAGGAATGACAGCGTTTAGTGTTAAGCCTTTACAGATTGCTTCTATTTTTGGCGTATTGTTTTCATTGATTGCACTATTGATGATTGTCTTCATTGTAGTTCGTACATTGATTTTTGGTGATCCTACGAGTGGGTGGCCTTCATTAGTGTGTATTATTATGCTCATTGGTGGAATTCAGTTATTGTGTATTGGAATATTGGGACAATATCTTTCTAAAACGTACTTAGAAACAAAGAAAAGACCAATCTATATTGAAAGAGAAAGTAATGTGAAAAATAACGGTAAAGAAAATTGTTAGCAGGAAAAAAAGTATATAAATATTGAAAAAATAATGGTAAAGAGATATGATGTTCATGAAAATACAAAAAGAGGTTTTTATGAACATCCAAGATTGTACAATTCTAAAAAATTTACTTGATAAAAGTAATCAGACACAAAGAAGTATTGCTTTATCTACGAATTATTCATTAGGAACAGTAAATCGTTCAGTGAATCACTTGATAGATCAAGGCTATATCAATGATAATTTGCAATTATCTGAAAAAGCATACAATGAACTCAAAGAAAACCAACCGCAGAGAGCTGTGATACTCGCTGCGGGTTTTGGTATGCGCATGGTACCGATTAATACAGAAGTTCCAAAAGGCTTATTACAGGTTGGCAATGAAACTTTAATTGAGAGATTGATAAAACAGTTACATGAAGCTGGTATTGTTGAAATTGATGTTGTTGTTGGTTTCTTGAAAGAACAATTTGAATTTTTGATTGATCAATATCATGTGAATTTAATTTATAATTCGGATTATTCTATAAAAAATAATTTATATTCCTTAAATTTAGTGAAAGATCATTTAGAGAATTGTTATATTATTCCGTGTGATATCTGGTGTGATATCAATCCATTTTCTAAAAATGAATTTGTATCATGGTATATGGTAAATGATCAGAAAGATAGAAATAGTCCTGTTCGTGTGAACCGAAAAGAAGAACTGGTAGATGTAGGAAATGATGAAGCTGGCAATCATATGATTGGAATTGCCTATGTGAATCATAAGGATGCACCAGAATTGAGAAATAATATTGCTAAGCTTTGTGAAAATGCTAAAAATGATAATTTATTCTGGGAAGATGCATTATATGAAGATGGAAAATATATCCTGTATTCTCGTGTTGTTCATGAAAGTGATGTCATAGAAATCAATACGTATGAACAATTGAGAGAATTAGATCATCATTCTAATCATTTGAAGTCAGATGCAATGAATATTATTTGCGATTCTTTGCATGTTTCAAATCAAGAGATTACAGATATTAAAGTTTTGAAAAAAGGAATGACAAATCGTTCATTTTTATTTACATGTAATGAACAAAAATACATTATGCGTATTCCTGGAGAAGGAACAGATCAATTAATTGATCGTAAACAGGAGGCAGAAGTATATCAAGTTATTCATGATAAAGATATTTGCGATGATATTGTTTATATCAATCCTGAAAATGGATATAAGATTACAAAATATCTGGAAAATGCAAGAGTATGTGATCCACTGAATGAAGAAGATACCTATAAATGTATGCGTAGATTGAAAGCATTTCATTCTATGAATTTACAGGTACACCATGATTTTGATATTTATAAGCAGATTGCATTTTATGAATCACTTTGGAATGGGACACCATCTGTTTATCGAGATTATCAGATGACGAAAACAAATGTTATGAAATTAAGAAATCGGCTAATCTACAATCGTGTGGTTGCAGATTAGCTATTTTTGTGAATGAACAAAATAATAAGATATAATAAATGAGCCAAAGAAAGTTAATGTCTAAGCAGTTATTCAGA
>NZ_JBQHWJ010000050.1:0-17905 GCF_052064035.1 Bulleidia sp. HCP3S3_C9
CTTTTACCTCGCAGTTAAAGTGTATATCCAGCAATATGATTTTATTGTACTAAAAAGCGGACACTAAAGAGATTTCTGAACTTTTTTGAATCAGGTGGTCAGTTATGTATTGTTATATAAATGTATTTTTCTAACATGATTGTGAATACTATTACTTTATCAGAACATTATCATTAGTGTTTCATTCATTTAAGATTTTTCTCCAGACTATTTTTATAAATTTCCCTGAATTATCAGTTATTTCTAGTATTGCTTCCCTATTTTACATTGAATACATTTCATTTTCAGAGTAAAATAATTGAGCATTTATAAAAAGGAGTAAGATAAATATGGCATTACGTACTAGATTTGCACCATCTCCAACTGGATACATGCATATTGGAAACTTAAGAACAGCTTTGTATGCATATTTAGTTGCGAAAAAAGATCCAAATGGTGTGTTTATTCTTCGTATTGAAGATACAGACCAGGGAAGACTTGTTGAAGGCGCTACAGATATTATTTATGACACATTGAAAGCTTGTGGATTAAACCATGATGAAGGACCAGATGTTGGTGGTGACTACGGTTCTTATATTCAGTCTGAAAGAGTTAAGAGCGGTCTCTATTTAAAATACGCAAAAGAATTAATCAAATTAGGCGGCGCTCATTATTGCTTCTGTGATGAAGAAATGATCAATGCACAGCGTGAATTACAGGAAGCACGTGGTGAAAGCTTTAAATATGATGATCCATGTAAGAATCTAAGTATCGAAGAATGTGAAAAGAGAATTGCGAATGGAGAGCCATACGTTATCCGTCAGACAATTCCAGAAACAGGAACAACTTCTTTCGATGACGAAGTATTTGGAAAGATTACTGTTGAAAACGAAACATTAGATGAACAGATCTTAATCAAAAGTGATGGTTTCCCTACATATAACTTTGCGAATGTAATTGATGACCATCTCATGGGTATTACTGATGTTGTTAGAGGTATGGAATATTTATCCTCTTCTCCTAAGTACAACCTCATTTACAATGCATTTGGCTGGGATATTCCTAGATATATTCATTGTCCACCTGTTATGAAGGATGAACATTCCAAGCTTTCTAAGAGAAATGGTGATGCTTCCTTCCAGGATCTTGTAAAGAAAGGCTACCTTCCTGAAGCAATCTTAAACTACATTGCTTTACTAGGATGGTCTCCAAGTGAAGATAGAGAAATCTTTACATTAGATGAACTTGTACAGGCATTTGATGTTAAACATATTGGTACTTCTGGAGCAATCTTTGATCCAGAAAAATTAAAGTGGATGAATGGTGTATGGCTGCGTAATATGGATCTTGATTCTTATTACGCATTAGTAAAGCCATATATTGATGAAGCTGTTAAGGGTGACTTTGATAAGAAGGCAATTGCAAAAGTTGTTCAGCAAAGAGCAGATACACTTGTTGATATCCCACCTATGCTAGACTTCTTTGATACATTCCCAGCATACGAAAATGATCTCTACAACAACAAGAAGATGAAAACAAATCCGGAAGTTGCTTTAATGGCACTCAAGGAATGCCGTACAGCTTTAGAGAATCAGACAGACTGGTCTGAAGAAGCTTTACATGAAACACTTCTTGCATTGCCTAAGAAGCTGGAAGTAAAGAATGGAATCATTCTCTTCCCTCTTCGTTTAGCTATTACTGGCAAGCAGTTCACACCTGGTGGTGCTGTTGAAATTGCCGCAATCCTAGGCAAAGAAGAAACATTAAGAAGACTAGATTCTTCTATTACTCAATTAGAAGCATAAGCCACAGCTACGCTGTGGTTTTTCTTTTTCTTTGTTATATAATAGTTCATGCGAGGTAAAATAATGAAAATCCAAAAGATTACTGATAGAAATCTATTTGATGCTTTTGTAGAAAAGCATCCATATTCCCATTACATGAAAACAAGCATGTGGGGAGAATATAAAAAGAGAACGGATCATTTAGAATATGAAATGCTAGGCTTTTATGAAGGAGATACTTTAATCGGTACAGCAATGGTATTACTTGGCAGCTGGCTGCATCATCCATATGCATATATTCCCTGGGGACCTTGTATTAACTATGACAACCCAAATGAAAGAAATGAAGTTTTTAACCTGTTAAAAAAATATGCTGATGAAAAGAATGTCTTATTTTTAAGAGTTGATCCAAATGTTGTTCGCTGCCCTCATGATATTAAGGGAAATGTTCTAGAAGGTTTCAATAATGAATGTGTTACTGAAGATCTAAAAAAAGATGGCTACACACACAAAGGTTATGGATATGCATACAATGGTTCCTGGACAAACCGCTATACTTTAATTGTTGATTTGTCCTGCGGTAAAGATGAAGTATTCAAGCGTTTTATTCCTCAAAGGCGTAGAGCAATCAACCGTCATAAAACATGGCATGTATCTACTGAAATCGGCAATGAAAATGACATTGATGATTTAATGCGTCTGGAACATCAACTTTGTGAAAACGATGGATTTGCACCACATAACAGACAATTCTTTTTAAATCTCATGGATTGTTTTAAAGAACATTGTGTTCTCTACAAAACAACAATTGATTTAAAAGGCATGATCGATGGCATGAGCGCTGAGCTTGAAACAAAGAAATATAAAAATGATGCAAAAGCAAAAGAAGCCGCATTAAACAATATTGAACGTGCAAAACAGCTGAGAGATAAACATGGCGATACTGCAGTGATTGCCTGTGGTCTATTTATTCGTTTTGCGAATAAAAGCTGGGATCTATATACATACAATGATCACCAGGAATTCAACTTCATCCGTCCAGTTGATAACCTGCATTACTTTGCAATGTGTGATATGTATGACCATGGCGTTACAGATTACGATATGGTTGGCTTTTCTGGAGTCACAACAGAAGATGATCCAGAATATGGTCTATACGTCTATAAGAGCTCATTCGGGCCTGAATACATCGAAAGAATTGGTGAGTTTGACTACGTACGCAACGAGTCAAGAATGAAGCGTTTCCGCTTTGAAAAGCGTGCAATCAACCATGTGAAAAGAAAGTACTGGGCAGTCAGATATAAGAAAAAGTAAGCAGACATTGCTTACTTTTTGTTAAAGATATATCTTAATTTTCTGCGCACTCTACGATACATATGATCTGTTTTAAACCACAGGTCATATTTTTTTTGATCAAATACCGCATCAAATTCCCCCAGAAATTCTAAGAAGTCTCCACCAAAACTCTTCTTAAAGTCTTGTTGACCATAATATTCGTCTTTTGGATCTAATGAACCTGAAATTCCTTCAAAGTCATATGTTTTTGCTCCTTGATTGTATAGATCTTCTATTGCATAGCGATGTAGTGCAAATGCGGCTCTAAAATTCATCAGTGTCTTTTTTGTATACATGTTCACATTCCATACATTAACACCCTGCATAATGATAAACTTTGCACCTAATGCCACCTGTTGATCAACATCTAAACCTTGATCAACAATTTCCTGGATTTCTTTTTTCATCGCATCAATACTTTTTATGATTGGTGCTTTTTTATTTTCATCCTTCATTGTTTTCAGCTTGTTTTCATCTTGTTCAACAATTGCTTCAAGATTGCATTTCGCTGTATGAAAATTTGTTGAAACTACATAATAATGTACATATGGTGCATAACTTTTCCATAGTTTCTGAAAGTAAGCTAGACCATATGGTTCAAAGCCAAGCTTTTTGGCAAGTTCTTCCTGTCCTTCACAAAGAACAGGTAATTCATCTATTGCTGCCTTATGTACATGTACATCTCTCTGTTCATTTTTATTATTGTACTGAGAGCATCTTTTAATGCCTTTTAAGACTTTATTCAAAGGCTGATCCAAGTCTAATCGATATGTATATCGAGACATCCAGTTTCCACTGTAGCCATAGTTATATCCAAGGTGTGTATATCCACATTTCTGGAATAAAGCAGTTACATATTCATGATTAAAACCATTTTCTTTGATCTTTCCATCTTTTTCATGTTCAAGTCTTGTAATATTTGGATCAATACGTAAAAAGAAAGAACCCTTCCTTTTCGCATATTCTTTTAATTCGTTCATAAAAAATTCTAATAGCTCTTTATTTTCATAATCTAGATTAAATCCATACTGGATATAAGAAAATTGAGAAAATGGAAACTTTGTTTTTTTATGAAGCATTAAGGCAGTCGCAATCAAATTTCCTTCATCATCTTCAACACCTAAAAGATCACCATCATAAAATTCAGGCTTTTTAAAATCTATAAAGTAACTCGTTTTTGAATAATGATTTAATGGATGATTGATTGCGAAAGCAT
The DNA here is from genome assembly GCF_052064035.1 of Bulleidia sp. HCP3S3_C9. NCBI lineage: Bacteria > Bacillati > Bacillota > Erysipelotrichia > Erysipelotrichales > Erysipelotrichaceae > Bulleidia > Bulleidia sp. HCP3S3_C9. Next base: position 4,315 of record NZ_JBQHWJ010000050.1, read on the forward strand.
TAAATCTATCTTTCTCTACATTTTCAATAAACTTCATATTAACTCCTGCCTCTTATTTTAGCACTGAGTGATTGTACTTTTGGATAGATTTCATCAAACATCTTATACATGAATGGATCTAATACAACATTGAATTCACCAATATACTCTTCCACATTCATGATCCAGTTAGATTTAAACAATGTCAAGCCATCATCCAAAGTTCCTTCAATTCCGCCAAAACTGCAATGTTCAATTCCTAAATCAACGCAACGATCCAGGCACTTTGCATATAGCAGATAGCTAGAATACATTCTTAAATAGTCAGGATTATTCCCCATATAGAATAATTCCATTAAAGATTCATTATAGACTGCTAAAATACCACAGGTAATTACTTCATCCTTGCCTTCTCTTTCATAGTCTTTCTTTAATTTATCATATTCAGATTCATCATTTTTCAATTGCTGCAGCAAAAGATTCTTTTGTTTCTTTTTGATTGTTTCTGATGATAATTGTGTCTGAATATCCTTTATAGATTCTTCTAGCTTCTTTAGCTGTTTTTTGAAGTTTAGTTTTGTGACCATACAGATTGCATGATCTCCATATACATCCATCAGATTTTTAAAGTAATCTTCATTTCTTAATGCAATCTGTTTACGCACTTCTGTATAATGCATTGCTTTTGCAAAGTCATGAATATATTCTTTTCCTTCATAGACTTCAATTCCCTTATGTTCTGCAGCACGGATACATTTTGCAGTCTTATGCTCCAGATGCTCTCTATAATCAGGTGTAACGTCCATTTCTGCATTAAAACGAGGCTGTGTTGCTTCACTGATATTTACTGTAAAACCTTTATGTCTGCAGCCTATAGATTTTAAATAGTCAATAACATCCTGATGATGAAATTCATGTTGTTCATTACGGTCTTTATATGCATATTTGCAAGAAAGAACTGCAGGATCAAAACGTAATACGATCGCATGACGTTTCTTTGCTTCTTTCTTTAAATGTTCAATCATAAACGATACAAGTTCATGATTGTCATAATCCATGACAGGACCACGAGGAATATAGAATAGTGTTTTATGCAGTGGTAGGCAACGAATCAATACCATTGCGGTAGCTACGATTTTATCTTCATTTGTTACAGAAGCATATAAATGCTCCCAGTTATTTTTAACATCTGCCCATGGTGTACACTGGAATAGATTATTCTGATCACTATGGATTACAAATGTATTAAATTGTGATGCATCTGTTGATAGATGAAATTGATAATTCATATTCTTCCTTCTTTCATTTTGTGCGCGAAATATTATAGTACTTTGAAAGAAAACATGATATTAAAATTTTATAAATTATTTACTTTTTTTGAAAGAAGCGCTTTCAGATTCATGTCACTTTCAGAAAATATTACAAATATCTTTCATTTATAATGGATATTTTCATAGTATTTCATCGTACAGTTAGCAAAGTATATACGAAAAGACTGTACTGTTTGATAAAAAAATTACAGTAGTACTCACTGTCTTACTGTAACTTTCTTTTTCCTGTTCTTAATCTTGTACTTTGCTTTAATACCCATGGATAGACTTTATCAAATAGCGTATAAACAACTTGATCTAATACAATATTGAATTCACCAATATATTCTTCTACATCCATGCACCAGCTGGACTTGAATTTTGTTAAACCATCATCCAGTGTTCCTTCAATTCCACCCATCGAAACATACGGGATATTCTTTTCTTCAGCAATATCAAAATACTTTCCATATAATGCATAAATCGTACGCATTCTTAAATATTCTGCGTTGTTGCCAGCGTATACAAATTCCATACGATTCTTATTGAAGATTGCAAGTTTACCAGAAAGAATGATCTCATCCTTTCCTTCTTTCTCATATTCTTCTTTCAATTTGGATAATTCATTGAAAGCATTATCGATTGTCTTTTGAAATTGCTTCTTTTGTTTTTCATATGGTGTTGCTTCTAAATCATGTTGTGCTTTTTGTATTGTTTCATTTAAATAAGCAATCTGTCTTGGAAAATTCAGTTTTGCGACCATAATAATACACTGTTCGCCATAGACATCCGCCATTCTTTTAAAGTATTCTTCATTTCTTAAAGCTACGCCTTTTCTTTGTTCTGTATATTTCATTGCCTGTGCAAATTCATGGATATACTGATGTCCTTCATAAAATTGAGCACCTTTCTTTTCAGAAGTCGCAATCGATTGACGTACTTTCTTATCAATACGTTTCATGTAATCCTGTGGTGTCATAGAAGCATTAAAACGTGGCTGTGTTGTTTCTTCAATGTTAATTGTATATCCAGAATGTTGTGCATGATGTTGTTTTAACAAGGCTATAACATCTTCATTTTCTAATGGATGATCTTGATCTTTTTCTTTATATGGATATTTTCTTGAAAAAACATTTGGATCAAAACGCAATGCAATCGCATGATGCTGCTTTGCAAGTGAAACAAGATGGTCCAGAAAAAAAGAAACAAGCTCTGGATTGTGATAATCCATAACCGGTCCACGTGGAATATAAAATAAACATTTACCAAATGGCATTTTTCTTTTCAGCACTAAAGCTGTAGCAACAATTTTATCTCCTTCTAAGCATGAAGTAAAAAAATGATCCCAGTTATTTTTTACTTCTGCCCATTTAGAACATTGATATAAGCTGTTTTGTTCATGATTTTCTACAAAATCGTCCATGAGCAATGGATCTGTATCTAGATGAAATGTATAAGTCATAGAATTTTCCTCGTAATAGAAATTATAACAAAAAAATGGTATTTCTACCATTTCAAAAGTGATGCGTACGGGATTCGAACCCGTGAATGTTGCCTTGAGAGGGCAATGTGTTAAGCCGCTTCACCAACGCACCATAGATTAGAATGAGGTTCCCCTCATTCTAGTAAATTACTTTTCTAACTGAGCCTTAGCAGCGTCAACAAGATCCTTGAATCCCTTTTCATCATGAATAGCGATTTCAGAAAGCATCTTACGGTTAACGTTGATGTTAGCAAGCTTTAAACCATGCATGAACTTGGAGTATGATAAATCATACTGTCTAACTGCTGCGTTGATACGAGCAATCCAAAGTTTACGCATTTCTCTCTTAGTCTGTTTTCTTCCAATGTAGGAATAACGTAGAGAACGCATTACCTGTTCATTGGCTGTTCTGTATAAAAGATGTTTTGATCCAAAATAACCCTTAGCGAGTTTCAAAACCTTCTTACGTCTGTTACGTGTAGGTGTACTTCCTTTAACTCTCATCTCTTCTTAGCCTCCTATTAACCCTGTAAAAGCTGCTTGTCGCGCTTTAAATCTGTGCTGTGAGCAGTAGTAGACTTAGCAAGATGCATCTTCTGCTTGTGAGTCTTATTTGCTGCGAAATGTGATACGTAGTTGTGCTGTACCTTTAACTTTCCTGTTCCTGTTAACTTAGAACGTTTTGCGAAAGTCTTTTTTGTCTTCATTTTAATCTTCTTTGGCTTTCTAGCTTTTGCTTTCATAACAATCTCCTTTTATTTTCCTTTCTTAGGTGAGAATGTAACAGACATAGTATTCCCTTCCAACATTGGTGGTTTTGTTACATCTGCAACATCCGAGACTTGCTCAGTGAACTTATCCAATACCTGTTTACCAACTTCCTGACGAGTGATCATACGTCCTCTAAAACGCATGTCAATCTTTACCTTCTGTCCATCGCTCAACCATTCCTTTGCACGTTTAACCTTTGTATCAAAGTCATGCTGATCGATTACTGGTGATACACGTAAGGATTTCATTTCTGCAGTCTGTTGATTCTTCTTAGCTTCTCGTTCTTTCTTCTGCTGTTCAAAACGATAGCGTCCATAATCAATGATCTTACATACTGGTGGTTGTGCATTAGGTGCAACGCACAACAAATCGAGATCTTCGTCATATGCTTTCTGTAATGCATCACGACGTGACATGACACCTAGCTGAGTTCCATCAGATCCAATGACGAGCACTTCTCTGTCACGGATAGCCTCATTTACAATATCTGTAGGCTCTTTGTGTCTGTTTTTGTTAAATTTAACCTTTCCCAAGCAAACCTCCTGTCATAATATTAAAAAGCAGATACTAAAGCCGCACCTGCCTAAAAGTTCTATACGATCTTATCGGCCACTTACCCAGGTTTTATAAACATCAGGTGAGAAGTATGTGCTTCTTCTTTCCGTTTTTTAAATTACTTAAATATTAAACTATAAGTATTAAAATATGTCAATACTAAATTTCAAAATCCACGACATTTACAGTGACATCTGCCGCTTTAAATCCTGTCATAAATTCAATATTTTCATAAATCTTGTTTTGTACAAGTTCGCATGTTGCTTTTACATTTGCACCATACTTCAGCTTAATAAAAGCTGTAATATGAAGCTTGTTTTCTTCAATCTTTACAGATAATGGTTTTGTAAATGTTGTTTCTGGAATTCTCACTGCATTTTCAATATCATTGATGCTGATTTCCGCAATGCTCTTAAATACTGCCTTGTTCATTGCAACAACACCCATTTCATCTGTTTCATTTAATACTACATAATCTTGTGCCATATGATTACCTCTTCTTTGTTATTATACATGATTTCAATGAAAGATTGTATAAATATCGTGATATAGAGATGAACGGATGGATGCTTCCTGTTTCATCAATTCATCATAAGAATCATACAATAAATCCAATGCATTTACTTTTTTGCGGAAGCGAAGCATACATTCATACATCATATCTTCATGAACAATTTCAATTGTATTTGCATCAATGAGTGCATTCGCTAATGTTTCTTCCAGCATATCACGTACTTTATCGCCTTCTTCTACGCTCATTTTCATAAACGAATCCGCGAACCATCCAGGCTGGATGATTAAAATACGTATGACATCGATAAAATCCATGAAATCTTCTTCATTATTTCCTGGTCGGATAATAAATAACATGCAGAAGAAAATATGCCACAGGAAATTGTGATTCATTTCATTGATCCAGTAATCAGACATTTTACGAATAAATGGATCTTCTGGTATGAATGTTCGTTTGATTTCAATTTTCTGTTTGAAATCAATTTCTGAATCATTCAGGTAATTCAACAATTCCATGTAATCAATCATTGTCACTTGATTGTGTTCGCCATTCACAAAGTCTCTTACATAAATATACTGTGCAAGAATTGCAGAACACTTCTTAAAGTCTGTCGCAAATCCCAAGGAATCTTTCATCTTTCGATTCACAAGTTCATTGATGCTTCTAGCAACAAATGTCTTGAATCCTTTTTCATCCATTCCAATCTGTGCCTGATGAGACTGGTTAGAGATTTCTTTATACATGATTTCTAACTGTCGATCTACAACATCTAGATTATCTCGAATTGCACCAAGCATTTCCTTGTTGAATTGATCATACATGACAAAGTCAGGATTTTTATAGACAACTTCATGTTCAATGTTGCTCCAGAAGTTATGAACAAGTGACTTGATCTGCAGTTCATAATTGATTTTTTCCTCATTGAACAGATAATAGCCATCTAAACGATAAATCGTGAATCCATTTCTTTGCAGCTGCGGCTGCGGCTGAGAAAGATCCAAAAATAGATTTTCATTTGCCTTGCATACCGCATAACCTGTTTTCTGTCTTTCAAAATAAGAAAACAAGGAACGATACAATTCATGTTCATTGCGAATAAAACGACATTCGACCGTAATTCCAACAAGATCATGCAGGTTATCAATTGCTTCCTGTGGAGTTTTATAATCCAGATAGAAATGATTTCGTATCATTTTTTCCTTCAGGCTGTCTTTACTTTTAATACGAGTATGTAAATGAATCACTGCAGTATTTTCTGAAGGATACAATTGAGAAAATGTTTCAAGAATTCTTCCCTGTGCATATACATAGGAAGGATTCTTTCTTTCAAAATAAGAAAGTGTATCTTCGATAAAATCAAATAATTCTAAGTTCATATATACCTATCTTGTACGAAAAGCTTTTGGATATTTGTTTTTCAATGCATGTCCATCACTTTTTGCACCACCCACTACAAAACCATGATAGCACATCGCAACCCAGCCTTTCTGAACATTTGCTGAAATCTGTTCACCATGCATATACCTTTTCACTTCTTCATCACTCATTTCATAAGTGTTTTTAAATTTAGAATATGAAGACATAAAGAAATGATGAGAGAATTCAAATCTTCCCTTGAGCATTTCTCCAATATATACCTGATTTCTTAATAAATGTAATTTTCCTGTATCAATAAAAGGATATGTTCCACCATAAAGTCTGTTATTCTTAAAATACAGATATGGATACACTTCTTCTATTGTATCTTTAAGTAAAGACAGTATTTCCTTTGGAATTAAATCTGATTTTAGCTGTTTGATAGAACACGGTGCAGTGACAGAACACTTTTTCATTTTTGCGATAAAGTGTCCTTCACCATGATCCATCGGATAGATGCGAATGGCTTTTTGAATGTCATGTTCTTCACACAAAGCGCGTCTTCCAAAATTTACATTTGTATCCATCATCTGCATATCTGGATGACGTTCTAAAAACTGTTTGATCTGATATTCATTTTCCTTCAAATTCAAAGTACATGTTGAATACAGAAGAATACCATCTGCTTTCAAACACGTATATACACTTTCTAAAACTTCTTTCTGAACAGAAGCACAATGTTCTACAAGCTGTGGTGTCCATTGATCCACAGCTTCTGTATTTTTGCGCATCATTCCTTCTCCACTGCATGGAGCATCACATAAAACCATATCAAAGAAGCCAGGAAACTGTTTTGCAAGCTGCAGTGGATCATTGCTTACAACAATACAATTGCTGGCACCATTTCTTTCAACATTTTCCAGTAAGATATGACTGCGTTTCTTGTCAATTTCATTTGAAACAAGCAATCCTTGATTTTCTAATAGTTCAAGAATTTCTGTTGTCTTTGAACCTGGTGCAGCACACATATCCAGTATCACTGCGCCACCCTTTGGATCCATGACAGTCACAGCACTCGATGCACTTGCTTCCTGCATGTAAAAAGCACCAGAAGCATATTCTGGCATAGAACCATATTTTTTGTCATCCGTATAGTATCCATATTTTGCATATGGACTTTTTGTATGAGAAACATCCACTTTCTCAAAGAAATCTTTTTCGTTTGTTTTTAAAGGATTGATACGAAATCCTCTTGTTGGAGGATTCGACAAGCTTTCTAAATATGCCGGATACTCATCTTTGAGGATCTGCTGCATTTGAAGTAAAAACTGTTCATTCATATTCTTTTAGTATCTTTTTTGTATTCAAAATATCCTGTTCAAGCTGCATGATTAGATTTCCTTTGGAATTAAATCTTTTTTCATCACGAATAAAGCGGACAAACTCTACACCGACGTATCTTCCATAGAGTTCTTGATTGAAATCTAAAATGTGTGCTTCTAAAGACATATCATTTCTATAATTGAATGTTGGATTATGTCCAAGATTGATCATTGCTTCATAACGCTTGTTATCAAATACGACATATCCTGCATATACACCACTTTTTGGAAGAAGGTATTCTGAATCATATTGCACATTCGCTGTTGGAAAACCAATGGCATGTCCCTGATGTCTTCCATGTACAACGATTCCACTGATACGGAAACGATAGCCAAGCATTGCATTTGCTTCTTCAACATTTCCACTTTCAATACATTGAGAAATACGTGTTGATGAAATCTTTCCCATTTCATCTTCAATGGCTTCTACAACATCTACTTCAATACCTTCTGTCTGTTTTAATGTATCTGCACTGCCTTTTCCCATTGCACCATAATGAAAATCAAACCCGCAAACAATTCCCTTCAATGAAATTTTAGATAAAATTTCATTAACAAAGTCTTCTGGAGACAATTGAGAAAATTCTGATGTAAACTGCAGAATAATAATATTCTGAATGCCATATTCTACTGCACGATTAATTCTTTCACGCATTGTAGTAATGTGCTTAACATCTTTAATATGCTTGATAGTTACCCATGGATCTGGATCAAATGTAATCAATGCAGATTCACAATGTAGTCTTTTAGACATTTCAATCGTATGGCGAATCAATTGCTGATGTCCTTTATGCATACCATCAAAATATCCAATACATGCACACATTGGATTTGTATATACTCTTTTTGTATCAATTCCCATCTTAATAATACGCATTAAAACAAACCTCTCACGCTATGATAAAGCCCATCATCTTTCTTTTCATATGCTGCCAGTATTTCACAGCCATGTACTAGAATAACACGTTTTTCACCTGTGTTAAGTTTTATCTTCTTTCCATTCTTGACATCTTCAACTCTATCACACTCTAAGACTGGCCAGGAAGGATCAAATACCTTGAATGGATCAATTCCACTGTTTTCATTCACATCTTCTATTTCTATGGCATCTTCTAATGTAAGATGTTCAATACCGCATCGATTTAAAGAAGTCATATAGCCTAGTTCACCCATTGCTTTACAATAGTCTTCAATGAGTGTTCGAATATATGTTCCACTGGATACAACTGCATCCATCGCATATAGATTTTCATCTAGTTTCTTTACAGAAAGAGAAGATATTTCTACTTCTCTTGCTTTTCTTTCTACTTCAATGCCTTGTCTAGCATATTCATAAAGTTTCTTTCCATCTTTTTTTAAAGCACTGTACATTGGTGGAACCTGCTGGATAACTCCTGTAAAACAATGACATATTGCATCTAATTCTTCCTGTGTATGCATAGATGGTGCCTTTTCTTCTACAGCTTCACCCCATACATCTTGTGTATCATATCTTTTCCCTAATGCAAATGTTGCCTGATAATGTTTATGATTGCTGACGCAATATGGTAAATACTTTGTACATTTTCCTAATGCAATGATCATAAATCCTTCTGCATTTGGATCTAATGTTCCTGAATGTCCTGCTTTTCTTTCATTGACACGTCTTTTTACCTGTGAAACACAAGTAAAAGAAGTCATACCTTTTGGTTTTTTTACTAAAATAATTCCGTCCATAACAAAAATTATAACAAAATATTGTTGATTTGTTCGATTTATGTAGTATACTTTGGTCATTAAATGAAATCGCATATAGAGGTAGCGGTGCAGATGAGTAGCATGAGGAGCTGGCAGGCGTTGAATCATGCGAAAGGCAATCATCGCCGAACGTCAGTCATTGGCAAATGATTCGCGTGGGGATATAGAAAATATCTATATCACTCCTTCATACAAGAAGTGGCGCTATTAGATACGTACATAGAAGTTAGAAACCGTATGTAATATCGCATACGGTTTTATTTAATTTCTAGGAGGAAAATATTATGAACACAATCAGAAAGAGTTTAACAGTACTTGCATGCGCAGCTTTATTAACAGGATGTGCATCTAACCCTTCCACTTCTACAGCAGCTTCTTCATCAAACAGCAGCGATACACTTAGAGTTGGTATGGAATGTAACTATGCGCCATTCAACTGGTCCACAACAAAGGAAGGCGAATACACACAGCCAATCTCATCTGCCGACTATTGTGATGGATATGACGTCGTTGTTGCAAAGAATTTAGCTGACAAGATTGGAAAGAAAGTAGAAATCGTTAAGCTTGACTGGGATAACCTGATTCTGTCATTAAATAACAATCAGATTGATGCAGTCATTGCTGGTATGACAGCTACAGATGAACGTAAGCAGCAGGTCAACTTCACAGATCCATACTATGTATCTGAAGAAGTACTCATTGTTAAAAAGGATTCTCAATATACAAGTGCAACAGGCCTTGAAGATTTCAAGGGTGCTACAGTACAAGGTCAGATGAATACAATCTATGATGAAGTTATTGATCAGATTCCTGGTGTAAATCATATGCCAGCTGCAGAAACATTCCCAGCAGCAATTCAGGCTTTGCAGGCTGGATCTGTGGATGCAGTTACAAGTGAACTTCCAGTTGCTAATGGTGTTATTTCCGCAAATCCTGATTTAGCAGTCGTTAGATTTGCTGAGGGCAAGGGTTTTAAAGCTGATACTTCTGTATCTATTGCAGTACGTAAGAATGATGATGAATTATTAAATGCTTTACAGGATGCGTTAAAGACAATTGATACAGATACAAGAAACACATGGATGGAAGAAGCTGTCAATCGTCAGCCTGCTAGCGAGGAATAATCATTCATGAATATAAACGCAATTATTCAAATACTCACAAAATATGCACCTAGCTTATTACTAGGTGTTAGGACAACAATGATCATTGCCTTGATTGGTACGGGGTGTGGGTTTATTCTTGGTTTAGTTGTAGGTGGTATCAAAGCAATTCGCTTAGATCTCACCTCTTCTAAAGCTTCTAGAATTTTCAAAAAGATCATCGATTTTATTATCACTGTTTATATCACAATTTTCCGTGGTACACCAATGATGGTACAGGCAGTATTTATCTACTATGCATTGTTAGATGTCATTCACTGGAATAACTTCACTGCTGCCTGCTTTGTTATCACAGTCAATACTGGCGCATATATGGCAGAAATCATTCGTTCAGGAATTCAGGCAGTAGATATCGGTCAGACAGAAGCAGCACGCAGCTTAGGCATGTCAAACGCACAGACAATGTTCTCTGTTGTATTGCCACAGGCAATTAAGAATGCTTTCCCAGCAATTGGCAACGAATTGATTGTTAATATCAAGGACTCTTCTGTATTAATGATCATCTCTATTACAGAATTGATGTTCCAGTCTAAATCTATTGCTGGATCAACATTCCAGTTCACAACTGTATACTTCATAGAAGCAATGATGTATCTGATCTTAACAAGTGTTTGTGCTTTGATTCTGAACCTTATCGAAAAGAAGCTCAACAATGATACAACAGTTTCACTTCCAATGAGTTCTACAGAACCAAGAAGTATTTCATACATTGAAGTAAAAGAACAGAAAGGAGCAAACAGCGATTATGTCTCTCGTTGAAATTCATAACATTCATAAAAGCTTTGGATCTCTTGAAGTTCTCAAAGGTGTTGACTTTAATGTCAATGAAGGTGAAGTTGTATGTCTGATTGGACGAAGCGGTTCTGGTAAATCCACCCTTCTTAGATGCATCAATCTTCTGGAAAAGCCAGATGATGGAATTATTAAAGTATTTGATGAAGATATTCTTCACACAAAAGATATCAATGCATACCGTGCTAAAGTTGGCATGTGTTTCCAGCAGTTCAATTTATTCAACAATAAAAATGTAATTGAAAACTGTATTCTTCCACAGATGAAAGTATTAAAGATTTCTAGAGAAGAAGCAAAAGAAAAAGCAATGATGTACCTCAAAAAAGTAGGTATGGATGCATTTGCGAACGCTTCTGTTTCTAAAATTTCTGGTGGTCAGAAGCAAAGAGTTGCGATTGCGCGAGCATTATGCATGAATCCGAAACTTATGTTGTTCGATGAACCTACTTCTGCATTAGATCCAGAAATGGTTGGAGAAGTATTAAATGTCATGAAAGATCTTGCAAAAGAAGGTCTTACTATGATTATTGTTACGCATGAAATGAGTTTTGCGAAAGATGTTTCTGATCGCGTTGTATTTATGGATCAAGGTGTTATTGAAGAACAAGGTACACCAGATGCTTTATTCAATCATCCAGTAAGTGAAAGAACAAAAGAATTCTTAAAAGCATTCACAAACAAACAATAAGAAATAAAGCTATACCAGTAACATACTGATATAGCTCTTTTTTTATCCATTGAATTTTAAATCATCTACAGAATCTAGCTTTTCATCTAGATATTCCATAATTTCTTTGATTGTTCCCTCTTCAAATGGAACTTTAATGTTTGCTTCCTTGCATAGATTTGTAAAAGATTTTGTGCCGCCTAGCTTTAATAAGTGTAGATAATCCTTCCAGTAGTTTTCATCATTTTTATCTTTGCGGATGAAAAACTGCTGCGCACATACCTGTGCCAATGTGTAGTCAATGTAATAGAAAGGTGACTGGAAAATATGATTCTGCTGATACCACCAGCAGCCTCTTTCTAAAATATCGCAGCCTGTATATTTTTTGAATGGTACATACATCTTTTCCAGTTTTCTCCAGCATTGTTTTCTTTCTTCAATAGACCAGTCTGGATGTGTATATACTTCTTCCTGGTAATGGTCCACTAATACACCATATGGAAGGAATGTAATTGTATGAGAAAGATGATCATATTTATACTTTTCTGCATTTTCATGGAAAAACAGTTCCATCCAAGGATACGCAAAGAATTCCATACTCATAGAATCAATTTCTGCACTTTCCATTGTTGGACAGCAGACATCAGGAATTTCAATATCTGTTGCCATGTATGTCTGGAATGCATGCCCTGCTTCATGTGTTAATACGTCAACATCTCCACTAGTACCATTGAAATTAGAGAAGATAAAAGGAACATGATATTCAGGAATTTCAGTTTCATATCCACCCATTTCTTTATTCTTGCGAGATTCAAGATCCCACAAGTCATTATCATTCATAACATCGATGAACTTGCCAGTCTCTTCACTCATTTCGTGGTACATCTTTACTGCAGAAGCAACAAGTGCATCTTTACTTCCTGCTGGTTTTGGATTTCCATTCTTAAAATGCAAATCAAAATCATAGTATTCAACTTCATCCAGTCCTAAACGAACTCTCTGCTTTTCGATAATCTTGCTTGCTAAAGGTGTGCAGTAATCTAAAACCTGTTTACGATACCCTGCTACCATTTTTCTATCATAATCTAGACGGTTCATACGATAGTAGGCAAGTTCTACATAATCATTAAAACCAAGCTTCTTCGCCATTTTCGTACGAACTTTCACCATATCATCATAGATACGATCAAATTCTGCTTCATGCTCTGCATAAAACTTCATTTTAGCATCATATGCATTCTTTCTACGGTTTCTATCAAGATCTTGAGATACTGCCGCAATTTCAGATAAATTATAGATTTTATCTTCAAATGGAATCTGTGCTGATGCTTTGAGTTTTCCATATTCTGTACAGAGTTTATTTTCTTCAATCATTTCTGGAATCATTGATTCATCAAATGCTTTCAGCTTACATTCCCCCAGCTGGAAAAATGTTTCTGGAATTTCTTTCTTCAATTCTTCTTTAAATGGAGCATTGATACATGCTTTCATCATTCTTGTATCAATACTGTCATACTTTGGGGTTGTTTCATCCCAATAGTTGTTTTCAGCATCATAGAATGCATCTGCAGTATTAATTGAATGACGCACCTGACACAAGATAATCATTGTCTGTAAATGAATTCTTTCTTTGTTTAATGCAAAGAATGTTTTTAAAAATGCTTCTGCATTTTCTGCCTGTTCTAACTGATCAACATACGCATTCATTTTCTGACTCATGGATACAAAATCAGGACGTTCATATTTCATCTCATCAAATTTCATACTATATCACCTCCCTAATAAGTCAAATGTTTTTTAGCTTAAATAAGCTATTTTTTAAATACTTATTTTGATATAAGCCAATAGGTTATGGATATTTCATGCATCGATGTGCTGAATT